>CALKJD010000009.1 GCA_937995755.1 uncultured Saprospiraceae bacterium
CCTTGTCTTTGCTTAAACCTAGGGTTCTTTTTGTTAATAATGTAAAGCTTACCGTTTCGTCTTACGATCTTACAGTCAGCTGACCTCTTTTTGATTGATGCTCTTACTTTCATTGTCGTTGCATTTATTAAGTGCTATATATAATACCTTATTTGTATCTATATGTAATTCTACCTCGAGTAAGATCATATGGAGACATCTCCACAGCCACTTTATCTCCTGGCATTATTCGTATATAGTGCATTCTCATCTTACCACTAATTGTAGCTACGATGAGGTGATCATTTTCAAGACGTACTCTGAACATAGCGTTAGATAACGCTTCTTCTATGATTCCATCTTGCTTTATAAGGTCTTGTTTAGCCATATTTTAATTTCGGAGTGCAAATATCCAATTTTTTATTGGATTTCCCTAATTTCTGAGTTCTTTTTAATCTCCTCTTCAACCCACTCATGATTAGATAATATATCTGGTCCACCCGTCCTTACGGCTATTGTATGCTCGTAATGCGCAGATGGCTTGTTATCTCTCGATAAAATTGTACCATCTGGTGCCTTCTTTACCGCGTTAGTTCCTAGATTAACCATTGGCTCGATCGCTATGACTAATCCATCTTTCAACTGAACGCCTCTACCTCTCTTACCGTAATTTGGTACTTCTGGAGATTCATGAAGGTCTTTACCCAATCCATGTCCAACTAATTCCCTAACAACACCATAACCGTGTTGCTTCTCTGCAAACTCCTGGATCGTGTATCCTATATCTCCTACTCTATTTCCTACTTTTGCCTGTTCTATTCCGAGATATAATGATTTTTTAGTTACCGAAAGTAACTTTTCTACTTCATCACTTATTCCATTAAATGCAAAAGTATAAGCTGAATCCCCATAGAATCCATTCATTAAAACTCCGCAATCAACAGAAACAATATCATCTTCTTGAAACTCCCTTTCTGTCGGTACTCCATGTACTACTGCCGCATTGGTAGAAACACATAAGGTGCCTGGAAAACCATAAAGACCCTTGAAGCCCGGAATGGCTCCATCGTGATCTCTTATAAATGATTCAGCCGCACGATCAATCTCTAAACCAGTTATACCCGGTTTAAGCAGAGATGCCACATGAGCTAGAGTTTTACTGAGAAGAGTACAACTCTGTCTCATCAACTCTATTTCGTCATCCGTTTTATAGTATATCATCTAGAAAATCGAGATTACATGCTAGCTCCAATCTGCATACCATTTCCTCCTCTACCCTTAAGTTTTCCTGTCTTAGTAAGACCATCATACTTTCTCATAAGTAAATAAGATTCGATTTGCTGAAGTGTATCTAGTACAACTGCTACAAGGATAAGCAACGATGTACCTCCAAAGAACAATGCAAAACCATCATTAACGCCCATATTAGCAATTAGCCCTGGTAGAATAGCAATCAGTCCTAAGAAAATAGATCCTGGTAATGTTACTCTTGTTGTTAATGAATCAATATATTCTTGTGTATCCGTACCTGGCTTAATACCAGGAATGAATGAATTTTGCCTTTTTAGATGCTCAGCGTATTGCTGCGGATTTACTATCAATGCAGTATACACATATGTGAATATTACTACTAATAGGAAGAAAATAACATTATAGGTTGGTGACTTCCAATCCTGTAAGGCCATTAAAAAACCACTAGGCTCTGCTCCATCCTTCATAGCCCATTGTGCTACCGTAAGAGGTAAAAACATAATCGCCTGAGCAAATATAATAGGCATTACACCTGATGCATTCACCTTTAATGGAATATAATCCCTTGCTCCTGCTGAAGGAACATCATCATTCGCCCTACCTACCATTCTTTTAGCAAATTGAATAGGAATCTTTCTTACACCTTGCACAATTAAAACCGTAGCGAGTACAACAAAGAATAAAGCAATGAATTCTACTAAGAGTATTAAGAAACCAGACTGTGATAGCTGTGTCTTAACCTCTGCAAAAAATGAGAAAGGAAGAGTGGCTATAATACCAATCATTATCAATAATGAAATACCATTTCCAATTCCTTTATCAGTTATCTTTTCTCCAAGCCACATTGCAAAAATGGTACCTGTAGATAATATTATGATATTAGATAACCAAAATGCACTTTCACTTACATTAGGCGATATAGCGCCCATACTTTTAATATAAGCTAAGTAACCACCACCTTGAACTAAGGTGATAAATACTGTAAGTAATCTAGTTATTTGTGTTATTTTCTTTCTTCCAGATTCACCTTCTCTTGACTGAAGTCTCTGAAAATAAGGCACTGCAAATCCAAGTAATTGGATAATAATCGAAGCAGTAATATAAGGCATGATACCCAATGCGAAAACAGAACCTTGATTAAAGGCTCCACCCGTAAATGCATTAATCAATCCCAAAATTCCTTCACCAGATGCTGCCGATGCTTCTAAAGCTTTTGGCACAACCCCAGGAAGTGTTACGAAAGATCCGAAACGGTATATTGCTAATATAAGGATGGTAAACAGAATCTTATTCTTAAGCTCTGCTATGCTCCATATATTCTTTAGAGTATCTATAAATTTCATTGCGTATTATTATACAAGATTCACACTACCACCTTGGGCTTCAATTTTCGACTTAGCTACTTCAGATACTGCATTTGCTGTAACTGATACTTTCATCGTAATATCTCCACTACCAAGTACTTTAAATACTTCAGTTTTCTTTATGAATCCATTTTTATAAAGCACTTCAGCATTAATTTCACTTACACTTAATTTCTCAGCGATAGCTTGAAGCTTACTTACGTTAATAGCTACATATGCAACTCTATTTGGACTCTTGAAACCTCTTTTAGGAAGTCTCATTTGTAACGGCATCTGACCACCTTCAAAAGCTCTTTTACTGCTATATCCACTTCTTGATTTAGCACCTTTATGACCTCTTCCTGCAGTACCACCTGTACCTGATCCCTGTCCACGACCTAATCTCTTTTCAGAGTGAGTAGATCCTTTTGCTGGCTTAAGATTATGTAATTCCATTATTGCTATACTTTTTAATATATATATTAAGCTTGTTCTATTGTAACAAGGTGAGAGATCTTATTGATCATTCCTTGTATTTGTGGAGTAACATCTTTCTCCACTGTTTTATTGATACCTCTTAGGCCTAAAGCGATTAGAGTATCTTTTTGCTTTCTTGATCTGTCTATTGACGACTTGATCTGTGTGATTTTTACTTTACCCATTGTTCTATAGCTTTTACTATCCTTCGTAAACTTTCTTCAGAGAAACTCCTCTTTGCTTTGCTACTGTCTGAGCATTTCTCAATTTCGATAATGCATCAATAGTTGCTTTTACAACATTATGAGGATTAGACGAACCTTGAGATTTAGCTAGTACATTGTGAATACCTGCTATCTCTAAAACAGCTCTCATTGCACCACCGGCAATTACACCCGTACCATCAGCAGCTGGCTTAATAAGTACTTTACCAGCACCATATTTTCCCTTCTGCTCATGAGGTATAGTACCGTGAAGAAGAGGAACTGAAATCATGTTCTTCTTAGCATCATCTACAGCTTTAGAAATAGATTCAGATACATCTCTAGCCTTTCCTAGACCATGACCTACTTTACCTTTTCCATCACCAACTACAGCTATTGCTGAGAAACTAAAGGTACGTCCACCTTTATTTACTTTAGTTACACGATTAAGAGATACTAATTTTTCCTTAATATCTGACTCAGGCGCGTTTGATCTATCTTGTCTCTTTGCCATTACTATATATGATTTAGAATTTTAATCCACCTTCTCTAGCTCCTTCCGCTAAAGATTTTACTCTTCCATGGTAAAGGTAACCACCTCTATCAAATACTACATTTGTAATACCTGCTGAAGCTGCATTAGTTGCTATTAATTTTCCTACTTCTTTAGCTACTTCTACAGAATTACCTGAAAAATTAGCTCCTTTAGATGATGCTGATGCTAATGTCTTAGCATTTAAATCATCTATCAATTGACAGTAGATTTCTTTGTTACTTCTGAAGACAGATAATCTTGGCTTGCTAGGCGTACCGTTGATTTTCTTTCTGATTCTTCTTTGTATCCTTTTTCTGCCGGCTACTTTAGAACTCATAGTATATGAATATTATAGAATATAAATTTATTTTTAATACTAGATAATCTTAAGATATACTCTAATTAATTACCTAAACTGCTATTGTTAATCTAGCAAATGCTATTATAACTTTTTTCTTAACTAGCTGCAGTCTTACCAGCTTTTCTTCTAATCTCTTCTCCTTTATATCTAACACCTTTACCTTTATATGGCTCTGGCTTTCTGAATCCTCTAATCTTCGAAGCTATTTCACCGATAAGTTGCTTATCTATACCTTCTAATATTACAGCTGGATTAGATCCTTTCTCCATTGCAGTAGTAAGCTTGAGCTCATCTGGTATGTAGAAATAAATCGGGTGTGAATACCCCAAAGTTAATTCAAGTAAGTTACCAGTATTACCTGCTCTATAACCTACACCAACTAATTCCAATTCTTTCTTGTAACCATTTGTTACACCTTCAACCATGTTAGCGATTAGAGATCTATATAAACCATGCATGGCTTTATGTCTCTTTTGCTCTGTTGGTCTTTTTAACTCTACAACACCTTCTTGGATATCGACAGTCATGTCTGGATCTACTTGTTGAGATAACTCTCCTTTCGGTCCTTTTACAGTCACTAGATTACCATTAGATACAGATATTGTAACACCACTGGTAATTGCTATTGGCTCTTTTCCTATTCTTGACATAATCTAATTTGATTAAGTATTATTATTATTGGTATTAGATAGCTTAATATACGTAACAAAGTACTTCACCACCTACATTGTCTCTTCTTGCTTGCTTGTCTGTCATTAAACCTCTTGACGTAGATATCACTGCTATTCCTAGACCATTGATAATACGCGGAAGATCTTTAGAAGAAGAGTACTTTCTTAGACCAGGCTTACTAATACGTCCCATTTTTCTAATTACAGGCTCATTAGTTAACTGATCATATTTGATCGCTATCTTAATAGTTCCTTGAGGACCTGCTTCATCATCAAACTTGTATTTGAGGATGTACCCTTGGTCATAAAGAATTTCAGTTAATGTCTTTTTGAGATTACTAGAAGGTATATCAACCGTTCTATGTCTCGCTTTTTGAGCATTTCTGAGTCTTGTCAGGTAATCTGCTATTGGATCTGTTACTATCATCTTATTATATAAATAAGTTTTTCAAAAATCTATTTCTTAAATGCCAGTACTTACCAGCTAGCTTTTGTTATACCTGGTATAAGTCCATTTAGTGCCATTTCTCTAAATGTAACCCTATTGATACCAAACCTTCTCATGTAACCCTTAGGTCTCCCTGTAAGTTGACATCTATTGTGTAGTCTTACTTTAGAAGAATTCTTTGGAAGCTTATCTAACTCCTCCCAATTTCCTTCTGCTTTAAGCTTAGCTCTTAGGTCAGCATACTTTGCTACCATCTTACGTCTTTTTGCTTCTCTTGCAATTAGTGCTTTTCTAGCCATGACTATATTAGTTTGCTTGTATTTGATTCTTAAATGGCATTCCTAATGCTTTTAATAATGCTAATGCTTCTGCATCAGTCTTAGCAGTAGTTACGAAAGTAATATCCATACCCGTAATCTTACTGATTTGATCTAAGTTCATCTCAGGAAAAATAATCTGCTCAGTTACACCAAGTGTATAATTACCTCTACCATCAAAACTCTTATCATTGATACCTCTAAAATCTCTTACTCTTGGAAGAGCCACAGATATTAGTCTATCTAAAAATTCATACATTCTTTCGTTTCTAAGTGTAACCTTAGCTCCAATAGGCATGAACTCTCTAAGTTTAAAGTTAGATACAGATTTCTTAGCTTTCACAGAGACAGCTCTTTGACCAGTTATAGTCGTCATCTCAGTTACTGCGTTATCTACTAACTTCTTATCTTGAGTTGCGCCACCTACACCTTGGTTAAGACATATTTTAAGTAACTTAGGAACTTCCATGATACTTTTATATCCAAACTGCTCATTAAGAGCTGGTATGATTTCGCTTCTATATTTGCTTTTTAGTCTCGTTGTACTCATACTAAACTATTTCTCCTGATTTTTTAGAATATCTAACCATTTTACCATCCACTTCCTTTCTTCCAACTTTCGTTGGTTCTCCAGATTTTGGATCTACTAGCATTAGATTAGAAATATGTATAGCAGCTTCCACCTCAATAATCCCACCAGGATTATCATTTACAGGTTTAGTGTGCTTTTTTACCATGTTCACTCCTTCTACAATAGCTCGATTCTTATTGATGAAGATCTCTTTGATCTCACCTGTAGATCCTTTGGAAGCTCCAGCGATTACTATCACTTTGTCGCCCTTCTTTACGTGTAGCTTTGGTGCAAATCTTTTCATTATTAGATTATTTATCCTATTGCCGTTTTGCGGCTAAATATTATTCTTATTAAAGTACCTCAGGAGCTAATGATACAATTCTCATATAATCCATCTCTCTCAGCTCTCTTGCAACAGGTCCAAAAATCCTTGTACCCCTTGGCTCTTCATTCGCATTAAGAAGTACCGCCGCGTTATCATCAAATCTGATATACGAACCATCTCTTCTTCTTATCTCCTTCTTCGTTCTAACGATTACAGCTTTTGACACTGTACCCTTTTTCAACGCACCTGGAGATACATCCTTAACAGTCACAACGATAACGTCACCTACTGATGCGTATCTTCTTTTAGAACCTCCTAATACTCTAATACAAAGTACTTCTTTGGCTCCACTATTGTCTGCTACTTTTAATCTAGATTCCTGTTGGATCATCTTATATTAATTTAAAGCTTATCATTAAATCGATAAGAGTTACTTATTTAGCTCTTTCAAGTATTTCTACTAGTCTCCATCTCTTCTTCTTACTGAGTGGTCTAGTCTCCATGATTTTCACTGTATCACCTTCGTTACACTCATTCTTTTCATCATGAGCTGTGAATTTCTTAGACTTTTTCATGAACTTACCATAGATAGGATGCTTAATCTTTCTCTCAATAAGTACAGTGATGGTCTTATCCATCTTCGTAGAAGTTACTACTCCTACTCTTTGCTTACGTAACTTTCTTCCAGTTTCAGTTTGCTCAGTCATAGTTATTATTTTTTGCTTCTACGTCTTCTAATGTTACTTCTACCAGCTAATTGCTCTGGAGTCATCTCCGAGATTTCTCTTCTACGAGATTCTGACTTTAATCTTGCGATATCTCTTCTCACTCCTCTAAGCTCAAGTGGATTATCTAATCCTCTAATCGCATGGTCTAGCTTTTGTTTCTTATAATCAGCTACTGCTAATATAAGCTCATTCGCTAAGTCCTCATTAGAGAGTTCTTGAAGTTCAATGTATTTCTTAGTTGCCATTTATTATGACTTTTATTAATTGCTATTAGCTAATAATTATTATCTATCGTATCTTACTACTGTCTTAGTCATTACTGGCAATTTCTGCGCAGCTAGTCTAAGTGCTTCTCTTGCTACATCTTCAGGTACACCGTCCATTTCGAACATTATTCTACCTGGTTTTACAACAGCTACGTAGTGATCAAGGGCTCCTTTACCCTTACCCATCCTTACCTCTGCAGGCTTAGAAGTAATTGGCTTGTCTGGAAAAATTCTTATCCATACTTTACCCTCTCTTTTCATATATCTTGTCATCGCAATCCTAGCAGATTCAATCTGTCTGTTAGTAATATATGCAGAGTCCATACTTTTAAGAGCATAAGTACCGAATGATATAGTACTACCTCTTTGGGCTATACCTCTAATTCGACCTTTCTGCGTCTTTCTATACTTCGTTCTTTTCGGTTGTAACATTTTCCTCTATTATTATTATTTGCATAGGGTGCCAAAAAAGCTTGGCAAAGATACAATTAATCTTTTATACTATCTTCTTCTATCTCCTCCTCTTCCACCTCCACGGTTTCCGCCTCTTCTATCTCCTCCTCTGTTTCCTCCACGGCCTCTTCCGCCTTTACCAGAATCAACACCTACATTAGGACTTAGATCTCTTTTACCTAATACTTCACCTTTACAGATCCATACTTTGATACCAATCTTTCCATATACAGTTAAAGCTTCCTGAAGAGCGTAATCGATGTCAGCTCTGAAGGTATGCAATGGAGTTCTTCCATCTTTATACTCCTCACTTCTTGCCATCTCTGCACCATTCAATCTACCACTAATTCTAACTTTGATACCTTCAGCTCCAGCTCTCATCGCAGCTTGTATAGCCATTTTGATTGCTCTTCTGTAGTTTATCCTAGCCTCAATTTGCTTAGCAATAGACTCACCTACGATATTAGCATCTAGTTCCGGCTTTCTGATTTCGATGATGTTGATCTGAACTTCTTTCGAAGTAAGCTTTTTAAGCTCTTCTTTTACTCTATCAACTTCCTGTCCACCTTTACCAATAATGATACCTGGTCTGCTCGTATGAATAGTAACAGTGATTCTCTTAAGAGTTCTTTCTATTACTATACGTGCTATACCACCTTTACTGATCCTAGCTTTGAGGTATCTACGAATCTTTTCGTCTTCGACTACTTTAGATCCGAAGTCTTTTCCTCCGTACCAGTTAGAATCCCATCCTCTGATGAGTCCTAATCTATTACCTATCGGGTTTGTCTTCTGGCCCATATATATTGTTTATATAGTATTGTTCTTATTATATTATTAAGCTTCTACACTTTCTTCCATTGCTACTTTGTTAGTAACAACTAGAGTCACGTGGCACTGTCTTTTACGGATTCTATGAGCTCTACCGTGTGGGGCAGGACGGAATCTTTTAAGTACAGTTGCTTCATCTGCATATATCTCCTTTACGAAAAGACCGAAATCTTCAGGACTATTTCCAGATTTAACTTCCCAGTTAGCAGCTGCTGATAATAACAGCTTCTCTAACCATTCTGATGCTTCTTTATTAGTAAACTTCAGTATGTTAAGTGCTTCATCTAGAGCTTTGCCTCTGATTAAGTCTACTACCAGTCTCATCTTACGACCAGACATTGGTACATTTTTTAGTTTCGCTACAGCTTCCATTTCGAAGATTGTTTTATATTATAGCTTTCGCAATTAATTCTTACTTCTTACCGTGACCCTTGTAAGATCTAGTTGGAGAAAATTCCCCTAACTTATGACCTACCATGTTTTCTGTCACGAATACAGGTACAAATGTTTTTCCATTATGAACTGCTATTGTCAATCCTACCATTGCAGGGATGATCATAGAAGATCTCGACCAAGTCTTTATTACTGACTTCTTTGTTGATTCATTAGCTTTTTGAACTTTCGTCCATAACTTGTGAAATACGTACGGTCCTTTTTTTAGTGATCTAGCCATATTAGTATCTACCTTTTATTTTTAGATTTTCTCTTAGTTATTATCAATCTACTAGAGCTCTTATTCACATCTCTAGTTTTTTGACCTTTTGCCATGATACCAGTTCGTGATCTTGGGTGACCTCCTGAAGATCTACCTTCACCACCACCCATCGGGTGATCTACTGGATTCATCGCTACACCTCTAGTTCTAGGTCTTCTTCCTAACCATCTTTTTCTACCTGCTTTACCAAGTACTTCTAAAGAGTGATCTGGATTAGATGTAGTTCCGATAGTAGCTTTACATGTTAATAAAACTCTTCTCGTCTCACCTGAAGGCAGTTTTACTACTGCATACTTACCTTCTCTACCCATAAGAACACCATAAGTTCCTGCAGATCTTGCTAAAGCAGCACCTTTACCAGGCGTCATCTCTATTGCATGTATTGCAGCTCCTAAAGGAATCTCAGACAAATACATTGAATGACCGATATCTGGAGTGGCTTTTTCGCCTGCCATTATCTGAGCACCAACTTCTATTTTATCTGGAGCAATTATATATCTCTTTTCACCATCAGCATATACAACAAGTGCAATATACGCTGTTCTATTTGGATCATATTCGATAGTAGTAACTTTACCAGGAATACCTTCTTTGTCCCTTTTAAAGTCGATTACTCTATATTTCTTCTTGTGCCCTCCACCGATGTGGCGCATAGTCATTTTACCGTCGTGGTTTCTACCACCTGTTCTCCTCTTTCCTGAGATTAAGCTTTTTTCTGGCTTATCAGTAGTTACTTCGGTAAAAGCATTTGTTACTTTAAACCTTGAACCTGGAGTTATCGGATTATACTTCTTAACTGGCATCTTTTATATATTTATGCTTGTTATTAGCTCTATTTATTCTTCTACTTCGCCTCCGAAGAAATCAATTACTTCTCCTTCACCCAAAGTTACTACAGCTTTCTTATAAGAACTTACTGCACCTCTCTGAACACCAGATCTAGTGTTTCTTACTTTTGATTTCCTTGGCATCACTGCAGTATTAACTGAAGATACACTTACACCCGGAAACATCTCTTCTACAGCTTTAGCAACCTCAAGTTTGTTAGCAGCTTTATTCACTACAAAACTATATTGATTTAGCTTTTCTGTAAGTCTTTCAGACTTTTCAGAGATAATTGGCTTTACTATTATTTGTTTATACATGACTTAGTTATTATAAATGCTAAGCAAATGTTTCTTTAATTACTGCAATCGCTCCTTCAGTAAGTAGTAATGTATTTGCATTTAAAATCTCATATGTATTAAGATCTTTTGCGTTTACTACGTGCGCATTAGGAATGTTACCACTTGATCTTAGCAGTGCAGAATCATAATCTGCTGTTACTAATATTGACTTCTTGTTAGTTACTTCCAAGTTATTCATGAAAGTTACATATTCTTTAGTCTTTGGAGCATCAAATGTAAAATTCTCTACAACTTTGATACTACCATTAGCAGCTTTATGAGATAATGCAGAAGCTTTAGCTAATGCCTTCACTTTCTTATTAAGCTTAAAATCATAGTTACGTGGTCTAGGTCCGAACATACGTCCTCCACCTCTAAATACACCACTCTTCAATGAACCTGCTCTTGCTGTACCAGTACCCTTTTGCTTCTTAATCTTTCTTGTAGAGGCAGTGATTTCACCTTTCTCTTTAGATTTATGAGTACCTTGTCTTTGAGCTGCATTAAATTGCTTAACTGCAAGATAAACTGCGTGCTCATTCGGCTCTATACCAAATATATCATCTGGAAGATCTGCGCTACGTCCAGCGCTTTGACCGCTTTTATTAAGTATGTCTAATTTCATGGCTCGCTTACTTTTCGATGATTACATAAGATCCCTTGTGACCTGGTATAGCACCTTTGATCAACATGATATTTTGCTCAGCAAAAACTTTCACAACTTTGAGATTTTGCACAGTAACTCTATCGCCACCCATTCTACCTGCCATACGAGTACCTTTAAATACTCTTGACGGTGTAGAAGATTGACCAATAGAACCTGGAGCTCTAAGTCTGTTATGCTGTCCGTGCGTTGCATCACCTACACCTCTAAAGTTGTAGCGCTTTACAACACCTTGAAAACCTTTACCCTTAGAAGTACCAACCGCTCTCACGACATCACCTTCTTCGAATACTTCAGTGATTGCAATTTCTTGCCCCACCTCTTTAGCAATATCAAAATCTCTAAACTCCATGAGCTTAGCTTTTGGTGTTGCATCTGCTTTAGCATAGTGTCCAAGCATAGCTTTAGAGGTGTTCTTCTCTTTAGCTGATCCGTACCCAAGTTGGAGTGCGTAATAACCATCTGTATCCGCAGTTTTAACTTGCGTTACTACATTTGGTAGTGCTTCTACTACTGTACAAGGTATATTTTTACCAGATTCGTCATAGACGCTGGTCATACCAATTTTTTTACCTATTAGTCCGTTCATCATTTAGAATTTAATTCTAAAAGAATATTATTTAAGATTCGCTACAAGAGCGAGATCCGATAATTTATATTAAAATTGTTGTGACAGAGGGATTCTGCTCGACTTACGTCAATTTGACTTGGATGTCAACGCCACTAGGAAGTTCTAGTTTCGAGAGTGCATCTACAGTCTTTTGAGTAGGAGTGAATATCTCTATCAATCGCTTATGTGTGCGTAACTGGAACTGCTCTCG
>CALKJD010000010.1 GCA_937995755.1 uncultured Saprospiraceae bacterium
ACTACAAGTTCTAGAGCAATTATCTTCGATAAGAAGGGGGCTGTTATATCAGTTGCTCAGAAAGAATTTACGCAGTATTTTCCTAAGCCTGGTTGGGTAGAACATGATCCTATAGAGATTTGGTCGACTCAAGCAGGAGTAGCTTCAGAGGTAATTGCTAAAAAAGCATTGAAAGCTGAGAATCTTGCAGCCATAGGTATTACTAATCAAAGAGAAACTGTAGTTGTCTGGAATAGAAAGACAGGAAAGCCTGTGTATAATGCGATAGTATGGCAAGATAAACGTACTTCTGATTATTGTGATGAATTGAAAAAACAAGGTCATGAAAAATCAGTAAGAGAAAAAACAGGATTGGTTATAGATTCATATTTTTCTGGCACTAAAGTGAAATGGATACTAGATAATGTAGAGGGAGCAAGAGCGAAAGCAGAATCTGGAGAATTAATAATGGGTACCATTGATACTTGGCTCATTTGGAATTTCACCAATGGAGAGCAACATGTTACTGATGTCTCAAATGCTTCTCGAACATTATTATTTAATATCAACACTATGGAGTGGGATGATGATTTACTTGAGTTGTTAACCATTCCTAAGTCTATGTTACCAAAAGTAAGGCAATCTAGTGAAGTGTATGGACATGCAAAATCTACTTTTTTCGATACTAAAATTCCTATTTCTGGTATAGCAGGTGATCAGCAAGCGGCATTGTTTGGGCAAATGTGTACCAAGAAAGGTATGGTTAAGAATACCTATGGAACGGGTTGTTTCATGTTGATGAATATCGGTGATACGCCTACACTATCTAAGAATAAGCTACTTACGACAGTGGCATGGAAAATTAATAATAAAGCGACCTATGCATTTGAAGGGAGTATATTTATAGCAGGAGCTGCGGTACAATGGCTAAGAGATGGTTTGAAGATAATTAGAAAATCTTCAGATGTAGAAGCATTGGCCAATTCTGTTCCAGATGCTGACGGTGTGTATTTCGTTCCAGCCTTTGCAGGATTAGGTGCACCGCATTGGAATCAACAAGCACAAGGAACTATGTTTGGGTTAACCAGAGGTAGTACAGATGCGCATATTGCGAGAGCCGCTATTGAAGCGATTGCATTCCAAACATTAGATGTACTAAAAGCTATGGAGTCAGATTCTGGAATTTCGATAAAGGAACTAAGAGTTGATGGTGGAGCCACCGTTAATGATATGTTGATGCAGTTTCAAGCGGATGTATTAAATACAACCACAGTACGTCCTAAAATAGTAGAGACAACTGCCATGGGAGCTGCGTTTCTTGCTGGACTGGCAGTAGGTTATTGGAAGGACACTGAAGAAATACAGGAAATATGGCAAGCGGATGCAACGTTCATTCCAACTGAAGATAGAGAGAATATTGGCGTTAAAATAAAAGGTTGGTATAGAGCCATTAAAGCTTTGGAATACTGGACAGAAGATAAGTATTAATTTTATCATATTACTGTATTTATTGTAGTATGCATATTTCGAATGTGACACTATCCATATTAAGGCCTTTAACCATATTGTAGTAGTTCAAAAGGGTCAGGTATGTTAGGAGGTCAAAAAGGTATTGATGACACTATTTTTCCTGCCCAAATGCTTGTTGATTATGTTCGTGTTTTTCAGAAAATAGATAAATAATATGAAATACTTTTCCTTGTTTTTAATAGTACTTGCCATAAATTTTGTGGGCTGCAATAACGAGAATGTAGCTATTAAAGAAGTGTCAAAGCAGAGTGAAAGGCGTATTAATAATGAGAGGGAAATTGTAGTGTATAGTCACGGTTTGAGTGTAATGACTTACAATATTCGATTAGATGTTGCATCTGATGGCGAGAATGCTTGGCCGAATAGAAAATATTTTTTAACCTCACAAATTCTATTCAATAGTCCTGATGTCATGGGGGTACAAGAGGCGAGACCTAATCAGATGAATGATTTGAAAAATGCTCTTTCTAATTATAAGACAATTGGGATAGGTAGAGATGGAGGTAGTGAAGGTGAATATTCAGCTATCTTCTATGATGTCAATATATTAAAAGTAGAGCGTGAGAATACCTTTTGGCTTTCTGAAACTCCTAATGAAATATCTATTGGTTGGGATGCGGCTTATCCACGGATTTGTACTTATGGATTATTCACAAGATTAGAAGACGATCAAAAATTTTGGGTTTTTAACACACACTTAGATCATGTAGGTCAGCAAGCGAAATTGCAAAGTATGCAGCTCATCTTGCAGCGAATAAAGTCTATCAATACTGATGATTTTCCAGTGGTGCTTATGGGTGATTTCAATGTAGAACCTGATAGTGAATTAATAACAAATCTTAAGAAGAGTATGAAGGATGCTAAGGAAATATCTAATCTATCATTTGGATCTAATGGCACTTTCAATGGATTTAAGTTTGAGGAAAAAGTAACTAGAAGAATCGATTATATATTTGTTTCAAGATCAAATGTGGCAGTCGATAAATACGGAGTGCTATCAAGCTCAATCGATTTAAAATACCCTTCAGATCACTTTCCTGTTATGGTCCATTTAGGATTTTAACTAATTGTTTTTTATAAATAAAATTGTTTATTTCCATCATTTCACCCTTTATGATGACAAGGGAGTTTTCGTAAGCCGATAACTTTACCGAATACAAAATCAATCCTTGTCATATGAAAAGAGCATTAATTACACTACTCATCGTAGTAGGTGTTTTGGAGATAGGAAGCGCCCAAACAGTAATTTGGACAGGGGCAGCGGGTAATGAGTTTTGGGATGATGAAGATAATTGGAATACGGGAGCAGTACCTACATTAAGTGACGAGGTAAGAATCGAAAATGCATCAGATGATGTTGTCATCCAGACAGGATATAGTACAACGATTCTCAAGTTATACTGCAATGGAGAGTTGACTATAAATGATGATGGGCAATTGATCGTTGATGGATCTGATGTAAATGGAATATTTGGTTCTGGGTGCCTTAAAGTTTTAGGAGAGTTGGAGGTACTTAAAGCTACTACAGGAATAACCATCAATACGCTCCTAATTGGAACTACTGGTGATGTAAGAATATTGAATTCCAAAAGCAAAGGAATCATAGGGAATAGTATAACCAATAATGGATATCTATTTATTGGTAATACCATTGACACCGGAATAGACGGTATCATCATTAATTCAGGTGTACTTGAAATCAATGATGCTCTAAATGGAGTAGAAGGGAATCTTATTAATAGTGGGGATGCTGATTTTACTCAAATCATTAACGTGGGTATTGTTGATCAATTTGATAATAGTGGAACGATTAGTATATCAGGAGGTGCAGTTAATGTCTTTCTTTATTTTGATGCTACCAATAGCGGTGAAATTAATCTAAGTAATGCAAGCGTAAGAGCGATCAATGGACCAGGAGTTTCATATACTTTGACTAATGAGGCTGATGGTGAGATTAATATTTCTAATACACCTAAGGGTATATTAATGGATGGTGCAGATATAATAAATCAGGGTGAGATTAACATTACTAACACAGTTCACGGTATAGATTTAGTTGAAGGGACACTTACTGTTGGCGCCGTAGGTAGTGTCGATATTTCCACTACCACTGGTCAAGCTATTACGGTAGACGCTACATCTGATGTTTCTAATAGTGGATCGATTACATTGACATCTGCCGCTTTAATAGATATCTTTGAGATAAGTACAGGAGGGGCTTACGTAGGTCTTGTAGGTGGTATTATGTCAATTACCAACGGAGCTGATGCTATTGTTTGTCGAGGTGCATTTACTAATGCGGATACGCTAATTATAACAGGGTCGCAGCGTGCATTTACTAATGGTGGAATATCGGAAGTAGTATTAAATAATGAAACTACTGGCGTAATTAGAATGAATGATATTGTCACATCGTCGATTATCGCTGATGTAAATAACCAGGGAGATTTCAGAATAGAAGATGAAAATAGTAATGTGGCGATGGAAGGGCATCTAATAAATTCTGGAAAATTTGTCTTTATATTTTTAGATAATGGTGCACTATCTGGAAGATTGACTAATCGAGGAGATTTTGATGTGCACACTTGCAACGCTACAGCACTTAACTTAATTGAGGGGGGAAGTTATAATTCTGATATTGGAGATATCTTCATTTATAGAGCAAATGGGGTGGGTGTCTCCTTGTCAGGAGATGATGTACTTTTTAATAATTCAGGAATAATACAAGTAGAAGAGAAGTACTTCGACTCAGTATTAGTCACCGACAATGCTGGATTCTATAATATTGCTAATGGCACGGTAATCGGTGAATGGAGAAAAACTGCAGTGAGAGTATTAAATGGAGGTACTTATCATAATCAAGGTCTAACTTCATCGATTAACTGTTCATTAACTGGTGTTTCTTTATCTGAAGGTGACTTTGTAAATACCCAAGGTGCTACTTTGGATGTCATCTATTCATACACAGGTATTTCCGCTGCGAATAATTCTATTTTTGTTAATAATGGAAATCTAACTATCGAGGGTACTGCTAATGATACAGGGATTAAGATAGTCTCTGATTCCTATTTTAGTAATACTTCTACAGCTAATATTGATATTTCTCAGACGGCTTCAGTAGGAATTTATACTGATGCTGATGGATTTTTTAATAATGTAGGCAGTATTGTGATTTCGTCAGACTTCACAGGTGTCACTAATAACGCAAGCTTTTTTAATAGTGGAATTCTTTCTATTTTAGATTATTCTAATTTGGCAATCAGCAATAATTCAATATTAAGCGATATGTCAAATTCTGGAAGCATAAATATTAATAAAGGAAATAGTCTAGTGGATATAAAAAATGTCCCTGGAGCAATGTTTTCTAATACAGGAAATATTACTATTAGTCCATAGAAATGCATTGTCTTTTATTTTCTAATTGTATTTTGTAAGTAAGTAATTTTTATCTCTCTAAAAGGACTGTGGTGAATAGAATTGGAATAATGAAATTTTTATTGGTTGAGTCGATTTTTAAATTTCGATTATTCATGTTGGTGATGCTATGTTTTGCTGTGAGTAATAATATGTTAGCGCAAGTGGAGACCAACGATTTTGAGGTAGACTTAGAATCCTATAAGAGTAAATATCATCAAGCGATCGAAGGGAATAATCAAGAAGATCAAGCTTCGATTTTAGAAATAATAGTTAAAGAGTATAACTCTTTGAGCAATTGGGATTCTGTATATTATTACAATCGCTTATTAGCCAAGGTGCAATTAGAAGTAGGAGATAAAGAGCGCTTCCTAAATGCATATATGGTGAATATGTCCATAGCCGGAATGTTTGACAAATATGATATTGATCTTGAGGAGGCCAATAACACGATCTATACTTATGCTAATGATCCAGTACTACATCCTTTTCGTCGTGGTGAAATTTATGCAGTGGTAGGCAAGTATGTGTTTTCTAATGTCAATCGAGATTCTGCAATTGTGCTTTTAGACAGAGCCATAGAATTGTCTCAGCACCCGGAAGTTGAAAAACAGTATTTGCTCTCTCATCAAAAACAAAAAGCAATTTATCTCAATGCAATGGGGCGGAATGATGAAGCGATTGCTGAGTTAATGGATATCATTAGGAATGAGCAGTTTTCTTTAAACTCCTCCTACTTTCGATGGGGAATAATGGATGAGTTGGGAGACATTTTTTTTGATATAAGGAATTATGAGAAAGCTGAGTTATACTACAATAAAGCAATGCGAATTGCTCAGGAAAATAGTTTTGAATTTAGTGAAGCTTTCTCAAAGGGTGCTTTAGCAAAAGTCAGGATATCCGAAAATAGATTGGAGGAAGCGGAATTGCTTATAAATCAAACTGTACCTGTCTTTTTGAAAAAGAAAAAATACTTAAATGTAGCCATAGCTTTTCTCGATAAGGCTACCATTCGTAGTAAATATTTCGATTATAATAGCGCACAGATGCTCCTTGATTCTACTGATTATTATCTTGGTACTATGATAAGTGAACAGCTTTATGGTAATCAATCTATTGTCCGTGGTAATGTAAATCTGTTACGTACAGAAATCGCTTTAAACACGGATAGAATAGATGAAGCTAAAGATATGGTCAATGCTATAGAGCGTGATGAAAATTTTAGTAGTATTAATAATGCTCGAGTAAAGTTAGCTTATATGAGATATCAGATTGCTAAAGAAGAAAACCGAGGAGATGACGCGCTTGGTTATTTTGAACAATATGTTTTGCAAAGAGATTCTATCGAAGCATCTAGTAGTCGGATGCGTGTTAATATTATAGAGTCTGAGTTTAATCGTCAAGAGCAAGATAATAAAATTGCTGTACTTGATGCTGTTACAGTTGAACAACGAAAGTCGCTTGCACTCAGAAATAAGGCATTGATTATTGGTGGATTAATGTTAGCTTTTCTAGCCGGCTTACTAATAGGGTTGTATAAGATGTATCGTAAAAATAAGGAAAGTCAAATTAAGTTGGAAGAACAGAATATAATCATTCAGAAAGCTCTAGCAGAAAACAAAGTGCTTATTAAAGAAATACATCATCGAGTAAAAAATAATCTTCAAGTTATCTCGTCTCTATTAAGTTTGCAAGAGCGAAAGGTTACAGATGAGAATACCAAAGAAGCCTTGAGGTCAAGTAAAACAAGAGTTGAAACTATGTCAATTCTTCATCAAAGTCTCTATCAAGAGGATAATGTAAAGGGCATAAGTGTGCAGCAGTATTTTACCCAATTAGTTAATAACTTGATTGATACGTACACAGTTAATGATAGCATATCCACTACGGTAGATATCGACGATCTGAAGATAGATGTAGATAGTCTGATTCCTATTGGCTTAGTAGCTAACGAGCTTATTTGTAATGCTATTAAACATGGTGTTGGAGATGCTGAAATGGGAAGTATAATTGTGTCTCTTAAAGAAGAGGGAGATCAGATTATACTATCAGTTGAAGATAGTGGAGGCAAATTAAATCAAAATGAATTGACCATAAAAAGTGGATCGCTAGGTGTTAAGTTGATTAAAGCGTTCTCTAATAGATTGGATGGAACAATTGTCGTAGATTCAGGTGACTCCACTAAGGTGTCATTAGTAATTAATAAAGCAAATATCAATTTTGTCAATGGATAATGTTAAAGTGTTAATCGTTGAAGATGATGCTGTGATAGCAGAAGACCTTCAAGATATTCTAGAAAATGCTGGATACGAAATAGTAGGCATTGCTCACAGTGCTCAAAAGGCGATTGACATCTTATCGATTAGACCGATAGATTTAGTTTTTCTTGATGTTTCTCTTAGTGATAATAGTACGGGTATAGATGTAGCAAATTATATTAATGAGCATCTTAATGTACCTTTTGTCTTTTTAACATCCTATAGCGATGCTGAGACGGTGAAGAGTGTAGTTGAGACTAATCCTGGAGGTTATCTTGTGAAGCCATTTAAAGAAAAAGACATATTGCCAGCTGCAGTTTTGGCAGTAGCCAATTCAAAAAATATAAGTAAAGACCATTTTCCTGATTTAGATGCGATTAATAAAAAGCTAAATGTGAATCTGACGGCTCAAGAGTTTAAAGTGTTATTTATGATTTGGGAAGGAAAGAAGAATAATGAAATTGCCGCAGAACTTTTTCTTTCAGTAAATACGATAAAGACTCATATACGAAGAATATTTTCTAAGATGAATGTCAATTCTAGAGTTTCTGCGATTAGTATTGTGTTTAAATAAATTTGATGATTTAGTTATGATGAGGTATTTATGATCTTATCTATAATCGCTCTGTCATTACTCAATCTAGCTACTTTGTTCTGGCCGCCTAGTTTACCTAATGACTTTTGGTAACGAGCAAAACTTCCAGGCCTAACTCTATGAATCTGCAATGGTCTGATTACTTTTCCTCCTACCAATTCCTTGTAGTGGAAATTTACTTTTTGCATCTCTTGATCAAGGGTTCGACTAAAGTCTACTAAATCTATTCTCGGTTCTACTTCGATACACCATTCATGATAGGGCAGCCCTCCGTCCGTAGGAGCGATCATTGGAGCTACGGTAAATTCATCAACAGGTATTTTATGTTTTTGTATAGCTGTAGTAAATGCTTTTTCTACTTCTTGGCCAATAACATGTTCTCCAAAAGCTGATATGAAATGCTTAGTTCGACCCTTAACAAGAAGTCGGTATGGGTCTATAGAAGTAAACTCAATTATATCTCCTATCATCGAACAAAATAATCCAGCATTGTTACTGAGCATAATTGCATAAGGTACACCGACTTTTACATCTTCTAATGGTATGCGTGCAGTCTCTGAATCGTCTAGTCGGTCGGTAGGCACAAACTCGAAAAAAACACCAGCATTAGTGTTGAGTAATAAAGAATTGTCATTGGTATCGGTTTGGTAAGCAATAAAACCTTCTGTCGCTGGATATGTCTCTAGAGATAACAGAGATTTGCCTATCAACTTTTCCATCTTCTGTCGATATGGCTCATAGTTCATTCCGCCATAGATGAATAGACGAAGATTTTGGAATATAGAGATCACAGAATCCTTACCTGTATAGTCTATCAATTGCTCCATAAACATAGTTACCCATGGTGGGATGCCACTGATCATTCTGAGGTCTTTGTCATGGATCTCTTTGATGATGCCCATTACTTTTTCTTCCCAATCTGGAATGATATTCGTCTCGTATGAGGGCACCTGATTGCCTCTCATCCATTGAGGTACTTGATGGTTGACGATGCCAGATAGTCTACCAGTAAGTATTCCACCTTCTGTCTTATCTAACTTGGGTGACCCTGAAAGAAATAATAGATTTCCATCAAATAGATCGACTACATTATTTCTGTAAGCAAATGACATCGTAGCATTTCGAGCAGTACCGAAATGATAAGGAATACTTTCTTTGCTTAGAGGGATGTATTTGATACCACTTGTAGTACCTGCAGTTCCGACAATATAAGAGGGTTGCCCAGGCCAGAGTATGTTTTTTTCTCCTTGCAGTACTCTATCCATATAGCCTTTGATCTTCTCATAATGTAAGACAGGAATACGTTTTCGGTATTGCTCATAAGTGCGTATATCTGACAAGCCATAGTCTTCTCCAAACACAGTTGACGTAGCCATCTTTACATTGGACTGTCTGATCTTTTCTTGGTGAGCTACAGCATTGTACTGATCTTTCTCGATCTTCTTGCTGATATGCTTCGCTATTGGTGATATGATGCTAGACTTTATTCCCATTTTACTTAATATACTTGTGGATAGATTCGGCTATTTTCCTATCATTGCTAAGGCGAGGCACTTTATTTTGGCCACCCAGTTTACCGAGAGATTTCATATAGTTTCGAAACGAATCCTGCTCCATTTCTCTCATTACTAAAGGTCTCAGTACTTTCCCTTCTATAAGGTCTTGATAGTAAATGTTTTTTTGACTAAGCTGCGAATCTAGTTCACTGCAGAAAGCTAGCATGTCATTAGGGGCTTGACTAAACTCTACAAACCATTCATGATACGGTGTGCTGCCATCTTTAGGATTGACTTGTGGAGCAACAGTATATTCTACCACTTGGGCATTATATTTATTACACGTTGCTAGCATTGAATCTTCAATCTCTTTGCCTATGACATGCTCGCCAAATGCGGAGATAAAATGTTTGATACGACCACTTACTACGATGCGATATGGATCTAAAGAAACAAATTGCACACTATCGCCGATTACATACCCCCAAAGTCCTGCATTATTATTGATGATGATGGCATAATCTTTATGTAGTTCTACGTCACGTAGGCCTAGTCTAGTAGGATTGTCTTTTCCTATCTCATCTACAGGTACAAATTCAAAAAATATTCCTGAACGAGTATTGAGTAAAAGCCCTTCACTCTCTAATCTATCTTGGAATGCGATAAATCCTTCAGAGGCAGGATAAGTCTCTAGACTCGGAAGTCTTTTGCCGATCAATTTTTCTATGGTGTCTCTATAAGGCTCATAGTTGACTCCTCCATAGACAAATATTTTAAGATTAGGAAAGACCTCCATAACTGTTTTCTTACCAGTTACTTGAATCAATTTTTCAAAGTACATCTGAACCCAAGGCGGAATACCACCGATGAGTCTCATGTCCACATCCTTAGTTTCTTCGATGATAGCATCAAGCTTTTCTTCCCACTCTTCTATACAGTTGGCTTCATAACTCGGTAATTTGTTAGCTGCTACCCATGCTGGAATTTCATGATTGACTATACCAGATAGCCTTCCTATTGGAATACCTGCTTTGTCCTCCATCTCTGGTGAGCCGGATAGAAACATAACTCGACCATCTAAGACGTCTTCCATGCCTGATTGACTAGCTATATTGAGAAAAGCTGATGTAGCTGTTCTCATATGATTGGGCATGCTATCTTTTGTGAGTGGTATATATTTTACTCCTGAGGTAGTACCGCTTGTCTTAGCTAGGTATTTGGGTGTTCCTGGCCATAGCACATCTTTTTCCCCAGCGAGTATCAGGTCTATATATGGACGCAGATCTTCGTAATCTCTTAATGGTACCTGAGCTGCAAATGTATTGTGATCTGTGATACCATTAAAATGGTGATCCTTACCAAATCGGGTGTTACGTGCCTTTTTGATCAGACGCTTCAATATCTTGTCTTGATCACTTACCGCATTAGCCGTCCATTTAGCAGTATCTCTTGCGATCCAGTTGCAATATGGTTTTGATATGGTTGATTTGTATCCCATGTTTGCAAATATCTTAAATTATAGAGTGAACTACCACTTTTATGGAAGAGATAAAGTGGTTATCTGCATTGGATTATTGAATGTTGCAGGGAAAATAAATTAGCTAGGTCTTATTTCATGCGGGTTTAACTGTTTTATTCTGTGTTAAACATTCAGTTATGGAGATTCCTAATATTAGCTTGTTGATGAATTTACGGAATTGTTTTTGAGTTGGTACAACCCAATTGACTTATTCTTCGTTTAGGTATACGTTGGTATTTGTATTGATTTTCTAAAGAAAGTAAGTGCCAATAGAGATCATTTTATATCTTGAAGATGAAACATTAATGGACTATGCAGAATTCAAAATTTTTAGATAAGCTCTTTACAGATCATGAAGGTTGTTGCAAATATCCTTCCGAGCAAAAAATAAGAACATTTTTGAATGATCTTTTGGGGACTTTGTTTCCACAGCTGACGGATGAAGTATTTCTCAACAGATCAAGATTTGGTCTTCATTTTGCAAACCTGAAAGAGACTTTTTATGAACTCATCTATGCTAAGCCTAATAATGAGTCTGAGCGTGTAGAGAATAATACAGATATTTTCTGTGACTCACTTTCTGATATATATGATTTGTTGTTGGGCGATGCTAAGGCGATGTATAACGGTGATCCTGCAGCAGAGAGTATAGAAGAGGTGATGAGGACGTATCCAGGCTTTTACGCAATAGCAGCATATAGGATTGCACATCAGCTACATCATCAAGATATCAAAGTGATTCCAAGAGCAATAGCTGAAATAGCGCATAGCAAAACAGGTATCGATATTCATCCAGCGGCGAGTATAGGCAAGGATTTTTGTATCGATCATGGAACAGGAGTAGTAATCGGTGCCACGTCTAATATTGGGGATAATGTAAAGATCTATCAAGGGGTAACACTAGGAGCATTGAGCGTAGATAAGGCAGATGCTGAGATCAAGAGGCATCCTACCTTGGAAGATAATGTAGTAGTATATGCAGGGGCAACTATATTGGGAGGAGAGACAATAGTAGGAGAGGGAAGTGTTGTGGGTGGCAACGTATGGCTTACTAGAAGTATTCCTGCTAAATCTACAGTGTATTATAAGACAAAAATGAATAATAAGGACGAGGATCAAACAGATATACTCGTACATAAAGTAGCAATGTAATTGGATTTGTAATCCGAACGATAAAATATAATATTATGAAAATATTCGAATTGATAGGGAATACTCCATTAGTGGAAATTCAAAATCTAAATACTAATAAAAATGTCAAAGTATTTGGTAAACTCGAAGGACAGAACCCTGGAGGAAGTGTGAAGGATAGAGCCGCGTATGGTATGATCAAAGGGGCACTGGATCGAGGTGAATTGAAGACAGGATCCAGAATCATAGAAGCAACAAGTGGTAATACTGGAATAGCTCTCGCTATGGTAGGGAAGATGCTTGGAATAGACGTGACACTCATCATGCCAGATACCGCTACCGAAGAACGTAAAAAGACAATGAGAGCTTATGGTGCTACTCTAATAGAGACTCCAGGCGCAAAGACGATTGAGTATTCTAGAGATCTAGCAAGCAAAATGGCGGCTGAAGAAGATTATCACTTACTGGACCAATTTTCCAATCCTGATAATTATAAAATGCATTATAGAACTACTGGTCCTGAGATATGGAAAGCGACAGAAGGAAAGATTACGCATTTTGTATCATCGATGGGTACCACGGGTACGATCATGGGTGTGAGTAGGTATCTAAAAGAAATGAATACCGATATTCAGATCATCGGATGTCAACCTACTGACGGATCTAGGATTCCAGGAATCAGAAGATGGTCACCTGAGTTTTTACCTAAGTTCTACGAAAGAGAAAGAGTAGATCGTATTATAGATATCAGTAGAGATAACGCAGTAGCTACGACTCGTAGATTAGCCACAGAGGAAGGGATACTTGCAGGAATGAGTAGTGGTGGTGCAATGTACGCAGCGCTTCAGGTTGCTCAGGAGGAAGAAGAAGCCGTAATCGTATCTATTGTATGTGATAGAGGTGACAGATATCTAAGTAGTGATCTTTTTGAATAGAAAAGAGTCTAAATAAATTCAGAATCTCATTTTACGGACAAATAAAATGAGATTCTGCGTTTACATTTGATTTAAAGTAAAGTCTACAACCTTATCATTTTTTGGATTGTACCAGAATCTTTAGTTGATACTTTGTAAAAGTATATTCCACTAGGAGCATCTGAGAGATCAATTGTTTTTTTGTGTTCCCCAGCATTACACTTTTTCGATTCACTAAAGTATTCCTTTCCATTGATATCAAAAATAGTAAGGCTAATATCAGCGGTGCTTTTTATATTAAATTGTAAAGTAGTGTACTCATGAAACGGATTAGGATAGTTGTTTGACAAAAGGATAGTTTCTTCCTTGATATCTTCTATTCCTGTCAAATTTCCTAGTATAGTCGTACAGGAAGAACTGTTGCCTGCTAAATCCCAATGATAAACATCTATAAAGAACGTACCTATCGCAAAGTCTTCCGCGGTAAGTACCATAGTGCTAGATTTTATCATTGTATCGAAATCTGGATCTAATCCTGGACGCACTTCAGTGAAAGTAAATCGTAAATTTTCTTGATCAGTACAATCATCTGTTGCATCTAGACCAATTGATTTTGCTGTAATGGTTAACGGTAAATTGTCGATTGAATATTCCATTGTCGTTGGACAATTGGTTATAGGTGATACTTCATCAATTATAGTTATCACTTGACTACCATAATAGAGTCCGTCTGCACCATTAGTCGCATCATACAGACACCAATCTATTACCGTAAATACTCTTTCGATTTTATACTCTCCCACTACAGTAAAGTCCAAAGTATCAACGTCTTCGATATAACCGATGAAGTCACATGGGCCACCTAGCCACGAAGGAGGATTAAACTCCACCCAACTACAATCAGCTACAGTAATATCTTCAGGTATAATAATCGTATTGGGGTCGAATGCAGGATAGGGGTCATCAATTGTGATGATTTGAGTACAATACAAACTATCTTCTACGTAAAAAAGGACATTAACAATACCTTCATTGCAAGCATTAAGTTGAGGATCATAATCCACAATATAATTTCCATTATTAATACTATCAGGTACTATGATCTGACCAGTAACTGTAAGATCTGTATAATCTTGAGCGCAATCAATTGTAATATCATCTGGGCAAATAACTTGCGAAAAACCAGAGTAAGTAATCAGTATTAGAGAGAGAAGAATAGCATTCTTCATATTGTTTTAGTTTAAGTTTACATTCAAAGTTGTAATCTAAAATAGAGAAAAGTATGCACAAGGCTGCTATGGTGAACTATTGAAAATTAACTTTTAACAGTTACCTGATTTGCTTATGGCTTCACAGATACTTCAAATGAGCTAAGAAAATAAACGCGATAAGGATATTGGAATCAAGGGAGACAAAATACTCTGATAGTTATGATTAGGTATTAGTTTCACCTTGGCAAAAAACGTCAATACAGTTTCATTCTACGTTTTAATCAACTTCCCAGTCTGCATTTCACCACCCACCGTCAGATTATAAATAATAACCCCAGACCCGATATCAGAGATATTTATATTATTGATCCCTTTAGTGATGTTGACTGACTTGAGTCTAGTACCTGTAATACCATATAATGTCAATATTCCAGCTTGATCGGCTGATAATTGGATCAAGCCTGTGGTGGGGTTAGGTGATAATATAATTGTATCGAGGACTTGATCTTCTACACTTGTTACAAGCCAGCAGCTAGATATTTCACTAGCCATAGCAACTAACTGATCATCTGTAGAGAAACAGGTAATGCCAACAGGGTAATCGTTAATAGTTATACTCTCAAAGTCCGAAAGAGGAAATTGAAAAGAACCAATACCTTCGACGATTCTAAAATATCCAATGTCGTCTACCATTTTCAAACCTATTACTTTTCTTGTAGATCCATCTAAGTAATTTTTTTCGCTGATATCATTTACTATTAAATCTATGTTTCCAACATATTGACTTCTGAGCAAGGTATCACCAACCTCTAGATTGAAGTCGAAGTATAGTTTTTCTTCATTGCCATTTTTGCGACCCAATACCTGTCCATTGCATTCTCTCATATAAAGTGGAAAATCGACCCAGTTTTCGCCAAATTCATTTTCTTCTGTTTGTAATTGATGGTAATATTCCCCTTCGATAAGTATACTATCCGAATTAAACCTTTGTTTCGATGTACTGATGTTACCTAAAAAATCGAAGTGGGTAACATTCCATTGGTTACGCGGATCGACTATATGATAATTGGGCTCAAGGCATTCGTCTTTTAAGGATATTACAACGTTACATTTGTTAGTGAAATTAGCTAAATCCCACGTATAAATTTCTAGTCCAAGTGTACCGTTTTGAAAATCGTCTACGGTAATTGTTTTAAGACTTGTATTAATAGAATCTACAAATTCTGGATCTTGATTAGGAAGGATAAATGCATAAGAATATCTTATATCACCACTCTCCGTGCAGTTGTCATAAGTACCATTATTGAATGAATTAGCACTAAGTTCGATAGGTAATTCGGAAGGATAAAAACTTATGTTATATATACAGTTAGCCACTGGAGGTGTTTCATCTTTTACTGTAATTTCATGAGTTCCAAAGTATAGGCCTTCTTCACCATTGGTCGCATCATACAGACACCAATCTATTACAGTAATTTCTCGGATCAACGTATAATTTGACATAGTTATAAATTCGAGAGTGTCTACATCTTCAGTAAAGCCAATAAAATCACAAACTCCGGTGATCCAAGTAGGTGGTTGAAACTGAACTGTACAATCAGTATACGTGGTATCTTCTGGCATTACGATTCCACTTAGATCAAAAGCTGGATAAGGATTTATAGTTGTGATGATCTGAGTACACGTTAGTATATTTTGATAGTAAAACGAAGCTTCTATCTCTCCAACATAACAAGCATTTAGCATAGGTTGATAAGTAATTTCAATATCATTGATGTCAACGGTGTCTGGCACTATTATTTGACCTGTAATATTTAGATCAGTATAATCTTGATCACAGTTGATGGTTATATCATCAGGACAAGTAATACTTCCAAATAATGGATGTTTTCTTACTTCTAGGGAGTGAAAGTTATCTGAATAATTATCATACTCACCTATGTCTATTGAATCTCCATCGCCGTTGAGATCAAGTGCGTCACCAAAATACTCAGACAAATTATTGTCTATCCATCCACGGAGTTTCAATTCAACTATTCCATACTCTTCTCCACTATCATCAATGTCGTTCAGATCATTGATGCATATTGAAATATAAGCTCCATCATCTATATCAGTATTCGAATCTTCTAAATGTCCATCGTTATTAAATGTTTCGTTGCCATCTATATTGCAAGCGTCATTGATTCTTCTGAGTTCGATTTTACTCGGTAAGCAAGGGTAATTTATACTTCCTTCATCAATGGCTTTGACTTGTACGATATGATCCTCACGTTGAATATACACAGTAGATGAACTGATGGGTGACACTATTGCACTAGGGAGATTTATGGTTATGGTAAATTCGTGTTGCGCAGAGTTTCCACATTCATCTATTGCAGAAACTGTGAATGTATGTATACCTGCTTCTAACCCGAATACTTGGTACTCATTAGTTGGATTTGTAGATGTATTGGGAGAAAGCAACGTGATGTTATCAGGCCCTGCTAGGGTAAAGTCTAGCATTTCTCCGCTATCATCAGTAATAATTGGATTAGGTATATATAAATCACCCAAACAACTACTAGGATTGATAAAGTCACTGAAATTATCTAATTCGATGAAAGGAGGAGTTGTGTCCGCAGTTATTTCTATTCCTTGAGTCATATTCGAGGAGCAGGTAGTCGTCTCTAGAGTATTAGTGATCTCATATATTCCAGTTTCACTTGTAGTTAGATTTATTTCCCCAGTCAAACTATCTAAGGTCATTGTTCCACCCGAAAGTGTAACATAGGTGTAAATACCATCAATACCACCATTGTCATGAATAGGTAGAATTACACCTTCATTGCTGCAGTATTCATCTTTCTCAAAGACAAATTCAGGATTGCAATCTTGCCCAAAGCAATTATAAGTAATTAAAAGTAGAGAAATGAATAATGCATTCTTCATGTCGTCCTTTTTAGGTTTACATTCAATATTGTATTCTAAAATTAGAAAATATTAATGAAACGACAAGCATTAGTACTTTTGAAGATTGAGTTTTAACAGTCACCTTCTTCATTATTTTCTCATATCTTTGCAGCATGAGACATCAGCTACTAGATATGATTATTAGCATTATTATAATTCAAGATCCAACATCCTGAAGGTGCTAGTCGTATGTAACTGATTAAAAGCTCTGAAGGATGATTCTTTCAGAGCTTTTTTAATGACTTAAAGTATATATGGGTTCTATCGCTTACGTCCTTGATACAAGACTATATTCTGTATACAAGGCTGAATCGAATGATCAAGAACGTTTTGTCTTTTCAGACTCCTAAGCATAATTAGCAGAATTGAGATAGGTAAGCTGAAAACGACGAAGGTAGGATTTAAGGCTTTATTAGCATAAATCCACTCTTTACCCACTATTTTATATTTTTGCACACTTATTAGAGAACAGATACGATATGGCACAGTACAAAGACCACAAGTCACTCAATCTTCCTGAGATAGATGAAGAGATCAGAGCATTTTGGGACGCAGAGAATATCTTCCAGAGAAGTATAGACGAAAAGCCTGCAGACAACCCTTATGTATTCTACGAAGGACCTCCATCCGCTAATGGTATGCCTGGTATACATCACGTGATGGCACGTACTGTGAAGGATATATTCTGTAGGTTCAATACCATGAAGGGTAAGCGTGTACTACGTAAAGGTGGCTGGGATACGCACGGTCTGCCAGTAGAGCTATCAGTAGAGAAAGAATTAGGGATCACCAAAGAAGATATCGGTACTAAGATCACAGTAGACGAATACAATCAAAAGTGTAAGGAGACCGTAATGCGCTATAAAGACGTATGGGATGATCTTACGGTGAAGATGGGATATTGGGTAGATCTGGATGATCCATATATCACATTCGAAAATAACTATATAGAATCTGTATGGTGGCTACTAGATCAGCTACATAAGAAAGGCTATATGTATAAAGGATATACAGTACAGCCATTTTCACCAGCAGCAGGTACAGGACTGAGTACGCACGAGCTTAATCAGCCAGGATGTTATAAAGATGTAAAAGATACTTCTGCCGTAGCACAGTTTAAGGTTAAGAAAACTGCAGCGTCAGAGTTTTTATTTGAAGATAATGAAGCAGGTGATGTATTTTTCATAGCATGGACTACTACGCCTTGGACATTACCATCTAACACAGCATTAGCGGTAGGTAAGAAGATCGATTATGTGCGTGTCGCTACATATAATCCATATACCAAACTACCTGTCAATTTAATTCTAGCTAAGGATCTATTGGGCAAGTGGTTTAAGGAAGCAGCTTTAGCAGCAGATTATCATGCTTTTAAGCCAGAAGATAAGGTAATACCTTGTAAGATCACAGGAGAATTCAAAGGCGCAAGCTTCGAAATGCTAGAGTATGAGCAGCTAATGCCGTATGTACAGCCTGAAGATGGCGATGCATTCAAGGTGTTATGTGGTGACTTTGTATCTACTTCTGACGGTACAGGAATCGTTCACTTAGCGCCGTCGTTTGGTGCGGATGATATGTTCGTCGCTAAGAAGTATGGTATCGGATCATTGACACTGGTAGATAAGCAAGGAAAATTTGTAGATGAAGTCACAGATTTCGCTGGGCGATATGTGAAAGATTATAAAGATGAAGGCGATGCATATAAGAATGTAGATGTGGATATTTCGATTATGCTCAAGGAGCAAAATAGAGCATTCAACGTACAGAAGTATAGTCACAACTATCCACATTGCTGGAGGACAGATAAGCCTGTATTGTACTATCCGCTTGACAGTTGGTTTATCCGTACTACTGCCGTAAAAGACCGTATGATCGAACTCAATAAAACGATCCAATGGAAGCCTGCGCATACAGGAGAAAAGAGATTCGGTAATTGGCTTGAAAACCTCCAAGATTGGAATCTATCTAGATCAAGATACTGGGGAATACCGCTACCGATTTGGCGTACTGCAGATAATAGTGACGAGATATCTATAGGATCTATCGCAGAGCTACAATCAGAGATCGACAAAGCCAATAAAGCTCTAGGGCTCAGTCAAGAAATGCCAAAAGATCTTCACCGTCCATATATTGATGATGTGATCTTAGTATCTGATGATGGTCAAGAGATGAAGCGTGAGCTAGACTTGATAGATGTTTGGTTTGATAGTGGATCGATGCCTTATGCACAGATGCATTATCCATTTGAAAACAAAGAATTACTCGACTCTAGATTCCCTGCAGACTTTATCGCTGAAGGTGTCGATCAGACAAGAGGATGGTTCTTTACGCTACACGCTATTGCCTCTATGGTATTTGACAAAGTAGCATATAAGACTGTAGTATCTAACGGACTTGTTCTAGATAAAAATGGTGTAAAAATGAGTAAACGACTCGGAAACGCAGTTGACCCATTTGAGACATTAGATAAGTATGGCGTAGATGCCACTAGATGGTATATGATCAGTAACGCATCGCCTTGGGATAATCTCAAGTTTGATGAAGCAGGAATCGAAGAAGTGAGACGTAAGTTTTTCGCTACGATGTTTCAGACATTTAAGTTCTTCAGTTTATACGCCAATATCGATCAGTTTAACCATAGCGAAGATTACGTACCATTAGAAAATCGTCAAGAAATTGATAGATGGATTATTTCACTTCTCAATACACTGAAGAAAGAAGTAGATACAGATTTTGCAGCGTACGAACCGACACAAGCCGCTCGTAAGATTCAATCATTTGTCGATGATCATCTGAGTAACTGGTATGTAAGATTATGTCGTCGTAGATTTTGGAAAGGAGAATACAGCGAAGATAAAATCGCAGCCTACCAAACGCTATATGAATGTCTATCTACTATCTCTAAATTGATGGCTCCGATATCACCATACTTCAGTGATTGGTTGTACAAAAACTTAAATGATGTATCTAATTTAGAGTCACATCCATCTGTGCATTTAGTAGACTTTCCACAGCCAGTAGAGAGCGCTATCGACAAAGCATTAGAGGAGCGCATGGATTATGCACAGCGTATTTCTTCTTTAGTATTATCTCTTCGTAAGAAAGACAATCTAAGAGTACGTCAACCATTGAAGCGTATTTTGTTGCCAGTACTTAATCCTGAATTCCAAGGGCAAGTAGATGCACTCAAGGATCTGATTATGGCAGAAGTGAATGTAAAAGATATCGAGTATATCACCGATACATCAGGCATCATTAAGAAGAAAGCTAAAGCCAATTTTAAAACTTTAGGTCGAAAGTTAGGTAAGGATATGAAAGCTGCTGCAGCGATCATCCAAGAGTTTGATAATGACACGATAGCACAGATCGAAAAGAATAATAGCTATGAAATTGACCTCGGCGAAGTGAAGTACGAAATCGATCTTGGAGATCTCGACATTATTGCAGAGGATGTTCCAGGATGGCAAGTAGCTTCTGATAAAGAATTGACTGTAGCATTAGATATCCAATTGGATGATGAACTTATTGCAGAAGGTACTGCCAGAGAGTTAGTCAATCGTATTCAGAATCTTCGTAAGTCAAATGATTTTGAAGTAACAGATAGAATCAATGTAAAGATCAGCGATCACGATTTAGTAAAAGCTGCACTTGCAGGATACACGGACTACATCGCCGCAGAAGTATTAGCAGACAGCATTACTATGGAATCTAATAGCGGTGAAGAAACTGAACTATTAGAAGGTGATATGATTAATATAGAAGTGAAAAGAGGATAAGTAATTTTGATAGAATCCTAAGCGCTTAGCGATCTAGTAGTAAGATCAAAAATAATATTAGTTAAGTAAATAAAGAATAGAGTATGTCATTCGGCATACTCTATTTTTTTGCGACAAAGCAACTTGAAAATTCTAAGTATGCATTGATCGCGTACTGACTTTCATAGAATACGTATGGGTAGAAGTATTAAAAAAAAATGCAGTACCAAACAAAGTCTAGTACTGCATAACAGGTAATATATTTTTAACTAACGGTTATAGGCTAGCCTTCTTAGAACAACATTTTTTTGATTTTCCAGAAGTGCATGCTGGTGCTTTAGGTGCTTCTGAAGCAGTGCGTTCTGCACTAGCAGCAGCAACTCTTGTTAATTTATTTTCTTCGGTAGTTGATGTTTCTGTCATGGCAGTTTTTGTTCCTTTAGCGCATTGTGGCATTTGCGCCGTACATAGCTTAGGATCACAGTTTTTTACATCGCATACTTTTTGGGCACAAGCTTTTGGATCGCATTGTTTTCCTTCGGTAACTTTATTAGACGCTGTCTGAGCATTACTAGACATAGCGAATAATAACATGAGAGCAACAGGAGTGATTAATCTGATTACATTTTTCATAAGGTATAATTTGTTGTAGTTGAATTAAAATTCTCAGTGCCTCTGAGATGAGGTGCCCTATTGAGCGATTTACAAGAGCAAATGTATATGCCCTTGTCTCTGTTTGGTGTTTTCTACTTGTGATATACTTGTTAAGCAGCTGTTAAAAATCAAGCATATCCCACTAATTATGCTCAGATTTGTGCTGTACATAACTATATAAATCGCGTTGAATCAAAGAATACCGCTTTTCGTACTCATATCTGCAATAGCTCTAGTCGCGCTATTTATCATTCAGTTTCAATGGATGCAGAAGTCTACAGCATTAGTCGAAGAGCAATTTGATCAGAAAGTAAGTATGGCATTATGTAGAGCTGTAGATCAAATTTCACAAACAGAAGAAACGAATCAGTTTAAATCTAGATGCTCAGTTTCGACTGATGGCAAGAAGTCATGTTGTGGAGATGAGCTATTGACCTTTATTCAAAAGGATAATGTGAGGGGACTTGTATCTAGTTCACTCAATTATTATGATATCGATATGCCTTATGAAGTAGGTTTGTCAGAATGTTCTAATGCGGCTTTGAAGGAAAAGGATCAGCCATATTGTTGTTCTCTTACTCCAGTCACGGATTCTGAGACTCATGAGTTGGCTATCAATTTTCCAGATAAAGAAACGTATGTTTATGAAGAGATGGGACTGATGTTGGCTGCCTCTTTTTTAATACTCTTATTGATTACACTTTTAGTGATTTATGGTAACTACTATTTAATCAAGCAAAAGAAGATCAGTGAGCGCAATAGAGAGTTCTTTAATCATATGGCTCACGAATTCAAAACCCCACTTACTAATATTGGACTTGCATCTAATATGCTTAAGAAAAAAAGTGATAGCCCTCTTGTAGATATTATCTCTAAAGAAAATCAACAACTACATGAGCAAGTGGATAGAGTGCTCACTATGGCATCAATAGAAAGTGGACAGTACCTTATTTCTAATGATGAGATTAACGTCGCAAAAACGGTGAGAACGGTAGTAAATAATTTGTCTATTTTAATTGCAGATAAACATGCTACAATCGAAGTGGTGGATAATAGCGATGGTGTGGTAGTGGTCGGCGATTCATTTCATCTCTCTAATGCTATTCGAAATATTATAGATAATTCTCTAAAATACTCAGAGGCCAATCCAGAGATAAAAATTACTATTGATAAACTGAGTGATCAAGTCAAAATCCGAGTTGAAGATAATGGTATTGGTATCAGCGAAAAAAATCAAAAATTGCTCTTTGAAAAATTTTATAGATGCACAGAAGGAGATACCTATAGTACCAAAGGGTTTGGATTAGGGCTTTCTTATGTAAAGAAGATCATGGAATTGCACAAAGGAAGCATCTCTGTAAGGAGTGTGCTGAACCAAGGCACTCAATTTGAATTAAGACTACCAAACGCGACTCCTTATGCATAAAGCAAACTTGTTAGTAGTAGAGGATGATCTGCATATGGGATTCCTATTGATGGAAATGCTGCAAGATGACGGCTATCGCGTACGTGTTGCTAAAGATGGGATGTCAGCATTAGACCTTTTGCAAAAAGAGCATTTTGATATTTGCCTTCTGGATGTAATGATGCCAAAGTTAGATGGGTTTGGAGTGGCTAGACATATAAAGAACCTTTATCCTAATACACCTTTTCTTTTTGTAACGGCTCGAATGCTCAAGGATGATAAACTTAAAGGCTATGATCTAGGTGCTGAGGATTATATTATCAAACCTTTTGATGAAGAAGAATTACTATGTAAGCTAAATGTAATTCTACGACGACTTGAGTCCAATCAGGAAGCCAACCATCCTAATACATTTGAGCTGGGTAAATATTTCTTTGACTATAGTAGGATGGAACTAAAATTTGAAGAGGAAATAATTAGAATCACAGAAAAAGAAAGCAAAATATTAAATCAGCTTTGCCTAAATAAAAATAGAATCTTGAGACGAGATGAAGCTGTAGAGATGATTTATGGTAAGAAGGATTATTTTCACGGAAGGAGTTTTGATGTGTTTATATCCAAACTTAGAAAACTGCTATCTAGAGATACTTCTGTAAGTATTGACAACGTGTACAAAGTCGGATTTATCCTCAATGTGAAGGAGCCAAGCCTATAGTGAAAACGTCTAAAATCACTTTTTGCCTACTTGAGTGAATCAATTTGGTGTATTGTCACGTTCTAAGCATAGTATTTGCTGCAGTCTGCATATACGCGTATATTACATTTTTATTTAATACTTAGATGTTGATGAAGTTATATAGATTCCTTTTTGCTGCTGTTATTATTCTTTCGGCTATTGTAGCTCAAGCTCAAGATAGTAAACTAGCCAATGCATACTTCCGAGATGGTGAATACGAGAAGGCAGCTGAAGTCTACAAGCGAATGTTTGATAAGACAGGGAAGAACGATTATTATTTTGAGCGCTATATAGCTTCGTTGTTAGAAGTAGAGGATTTTGATCAAGCAGAAGATGCTATCAAAGATCAGATTAAGAAGAGACCGAAGGAGATGCAGCTCTATGTGCAATACGGTATTCTCTACGATAAGCAATTTATGCCTGAGAAGTCTAAGGAGATGTATCAAAAAGCTATCGATAATATCGATGGTAATGTCCATATGATCAATAAACTAGGAAGTTCTTTCTCAAGGTCAGGAAATTTTGATCTGGCTATCGAAGTATATGAGTCTAGTAAAAAAGTGCCTGAGTTAAAGTACAACTATAGCTACCAGTTGGCAGATATGTATCGCCGTACTGGTAATGTGAGTAAGATGCAGGATGAATTTCTTAATAGTTTGATTAAGAGTGAAAAGAGAATGAAAAATGTGAAAACAATTTTTCAACGAGAATTGGATGAAGAAGGATTTACTATGCTACAGACTAAGCTTTATGAGCGAATGACTGAGCTTCCTGATATGGAGATATTTCCAGAAATGCTTATGTGGACATTCATCACTCAAAAGCAATATGATAAAGCTTTACGGCAAGCTCGCGCACTAGATAGGCAATTTGAAGAAAATGGAGGACGAGTCTTTGATATAGCAGAGATTGCATTAGATGATAAGTATTATGATACGGCTATCAAAGGATTTGAGTATATCACTACTAATAAGGGTATAAATACTAGCTATTACCTGGAGGCTAAAAGAGGATTACTCAAAGCGAAGAGATTTAAAATCACGAAGAACTATAGCTATACTCAAGATGATCTTGTGGCTTTAGAGGCCGAGTATCAATCTTTTATGGCTGATTATGGACGAAACAGTCAGACGGCATTACTTATGCAAGAGTATGCGGAATTGCAGGCCCTTTACATGAACAATATTGATGAAGCGATTGCAGTTCTAGAAGAACTCATCGGATTTGCAGGAGTAGAGAAATATGCACTTAATCAATCAAAAATCAATCTTGCAGATTACAAGCTCATCCAAGGAGATATATGGGAATCAACCCTATTGTATTCTCAAGTAGACAAAGAATTTAAAGAAGCTGCTATTGGAGAAGAAGCTAGATATCGCAATGCGAAGTTGTCGTACTACATTGGTGATTTTGAATGGGCGCAAGAGCAATTTGATATACTCAAGAGAGCGACAAGTAAGCTGATTTCAAATGATGCTATAGATAAAGCAGTATTTATTATGGATAATATGGCTTTGGATACCACCGATGTGCCACTTAAGATGTACTCAGGGGCAGATTTACTGATCTTCCAGAATAGATTTGATGATGCACATGTGAAATTGGATTCTATCACAACTATATATCCTAAGCACTCTTTAGAAGACGATGTTTTCTATAGTAAAGCGCAGATTCACATGAAAAAGCGTGAGTATCAAAAAGCTATTGGTTTCTACGAGGAGATAGTTGAGAAATATCCTGAAGAGATCAGAGCCGATAATGCCTTATTCGAGATGGCTCAACTCTATGAGCTTATACTGGAAGATAAAGTCAAAGCCCAAGAGCTATACGAAAAGCTGTTTTTAGAATATTCGGGTAGCACTTTCGCCGTTGAATCAAGAAAGCGTTATAGAGTGTTAAGGGGCGACGAAATTTAAGACGTCCTCTGTAAGTTCTATATGTAATAGATGCAGCCAATAGACCTAGTTTTTATGTTTCTAGCCTTTTGATACTGTATCATGATCGTAACTTATGTTCTTAATACGCTATAGAGGCAAAGTATTGCCAAACCTCTCTTAAATACTTCTGTAATATTTATATCTTGGAGTATGCGAAAGATTTTAGTGCTCATATTGGTCTTGTCGACAACCCTGATCTTCTCTCAAAGTATAAATACTGAGTTTGGCAAAAATCGTGTGCAATTTACGGATGATTTTAAAGGCTGGGATAAATACGAGACGGAAAACTTTGTAACGTATTGGTACGGAAAAGGAAAGTTGCTCGGAAAAACAGTATTGCAATATGCAGAACTAGATCATGCTGATATCCAAGATATCATGGAGCATCGTATGAATGATAAAATTCAGATCATTGTTTATCTTGATGTTACAGATTTCAAACAATCTAATATTGGTACCGAAGATATATTTGGCTCGACTACAGGGAAGACCAAGATTGTTGGTAATAAGATGTTTGTCTATTTTGATGGTAATCATGCACATCTCAGACAACAGATAAGAGAAGGGATTGCCAGAGTATATCTCAATGCAATACTCTTCGGCTCTAGTATACAAGAGATTGTGCAAAATGCAGTGTTGCTTAAGTTGCCAGAATGGTACAAAGAAGGTGTCGTAAAGTACGCCGCTCAGCCTTGGAGTAGCGAATTAGATGATGAGTTGAGAGACCTTATTGAAAGCAACGATAAGTATAGTGATTTCGAAAAGCTGGCCGATCTGCACCCTAAGATTGCTGGGCATTCTATGTGGTATTTTATAGATCAAAATTATGGTCGATTATCTATATCCAACCTACTTTATCTTACGAGACTTTCCTCTAATCTTGATAATAGTTTCGGCTATGTGATCAATCGTAATTATAAGCAATTGCAAAAGGATTGGTCGGAATATTGGTCGAAGCACTTTGAAAGTGAAAAAGACCTATTTGATGCTACGGATTTGAATACTGAGATAGATCTTAAAAACAAATCATACGTTCCTATCTCTCACATGAAATATAGTCCAGATGAGAGTCAGTTACTCTATGTGTATAATCAGCAAGGAAAGTATAGAGTCATGCTTCGTGAAGTAGATAGTGGTGATGAGATTACCATTATGAAATATGGTCACAGAAATGCTTTGCAAAAGACGGACTATGCCTATCCAAGTATAGCATGGCATCCTTCAGGTGAGGAGTTTTCTATGGTATACGAACATAGAGATTTGAGATATCTGCGAAAATATACATTCGATGACGGTTGGACTTACGACGAACAATTGCTTCCTGAGGCAATTAATAGAGTGTATAGTATCGATTATATTACTCATTCAGAGTATATCATGTCTGCTAATATGGTTGGCTATTCGGATCTGATTCACTATGATGCTATACTACGAGAACCAACGCAACTAACGGATGATATGTATGATGATTTAGCTGTACGGTATATCAATCATGGTCCAGAAAGGGGTGTATTATTTTCATCTAACAGACCGCTGGATTGGATGGAGCCTCAGGATATGGATACTATCGTTCCTCAAGGAAATCTGGATCTTTATTTTTTTAATCTAGAGACTAAGGAAGTAGAACTCATCTATAATGCCCCACTAGATATAACTGACCCTATTTATTTGGGAGATGGTAGAGTGTCTTATCTGTCACATGAGAGTGGGATACAGAATCAGTATATATATGATATAGCATCAGGTAATGTTGAGGCGAAGTCTAACTTGGATAGAAATATAATTTTGCATGCAGTACGACCTAATTCCAATATAGCGACCTATACATATTACTATGATGGAGGATATCGAATATCTGATAAAGATATAAGTGGGGCGGTGACTCCAGCGACAACACCATACTACAAAGATCTCCAGGAGCTTGCCCAAGAGACAGAAGTGGTTCCTTTAATCTTCCTTGATAGTGATGATATGACGATGCAGCCATCTTTTATGTTTCAAAGTGAATTTCCGGATCCTGAGGTAGTGCCAGAGATAGAACTGTCGACAGAAAGTAGACTGTCACTGCATAATGATATCATAGATGGCAATAGACTTAATGAAGAGGATCTTGTGGAGTGGAATCCAGCAAGAATCGTAGCGGGTAGGAAGAAGTTTAGAATAGATAACTTCACCACTAAGTTTGATAATTCTGTACTGTTTGAAGGTCTAGAAAATTATAATAACCCAGGAGAAGGTGTTGATCTAATGGCATTAGGTGTAGACGAACCAGCTAATGAACTACAATATGCCCCAAATGGTATTCTCTTTCAAGCAACTATCAAAGATTTGTTTGAGGATGACGTATTGGTAGGTGGTCTACGTATTCCGACAAGATTTAATGGTTCAGAATTTTTCTTGATATATGAAGACAGAAAAAAACTGATAGATAAGAAATATAGTCTATACAGAAGGTCTTATGGAGAGACCTATGAAAGTCGTTCTAACCAATTGTATAGTACAAATACAAACTTGATGCTCGGCGAAGTACAATTTAAATACCCATTTGATATATTTAGAAGTATTAGGCTAAGGACTAGTTTGAGATTAGATAGATATCTGCTGAAATCTAGTGATGAAGAGTCATTGGATGATCCTATATCGTTTGACAAACGATTAAGTATCAAAGCTGAATATGTGTATGATAATACGATTGATATTTCTACCAATATTAAAAATGGGACTAGGTATAAGTTTTACATTGAAGCCATCAATAGATTTGATCTCCAATTTGTGGATGGTTTTGACCTTAGTCCATCAGAGGGATTTACATCCGTATTAGGATTTGACTTTAGGCATTATATACCGATTCTTAGACATTCTGTATTATCACTTAGAGGAGCAGGGAATGCATCTATGGGGTCTGAAAAAATACTTTACTATTTAGGTGGAATCGAAGGCTGGGTATTTCAGTCATTTGATCAAGAAACGACCACGCCTTCCAATACGAGGTTTGCTTATCAGACAGCAGCTAATCAACTTAGAGGGTTTAAAGCTAATGCGAGAAACGGAGGCTCTTATGCACTGATAAATGCTGAATTGAGATTGCCAATATTTAAGTATTTGATGGGGCCCAATAAAGGGGCTGCCTTTTTCAAAGATTTTCAACTTACTGCATTTTATGATGTAGGTACTGCTTGGCATGGATTTTCACCTTGGAGTAATGATAATCCTTTAAATACGGTACAGGTAAATAGTGGAGATATTATCTCACTCAACGTACGATACTTTCGTAATCCTTTACTCATGGGTTATGGCACAGGTGTGAGGACTACAATATTAGGGTATTTAGTAAAGTTTGATTATGCTTGGGGAGTAGAAAACGGTCAAATTCAAAATCCAAGATTTTATTTTAGCGTTGGTGCTGATTTTTAATATTTAGATTTCATAATTGCAGTATGGAAGAGATAATTACGTTATCCAATAATAGGCTTAGGCTTGATATTACTAATTACGGTGGAAGAGTGATGAAGTGGTTGGTTGATGGTGTAGATATTGTATTAGGTTTTGATACTATAGATGAATACAAATCAGCTAAAGAACCCTATCATAGTGCACTTATTGGCCGATATGCTAACCGTATAGCTAATGCGAGCTATGAATACCATGGTGTTGTTAATGCGCTAAATCAAAATCATGATAAGCATATATTGCATGGAGGCAATACAGCCTTTCATAATTCTAGATGGGACATTGTAAGCAAGTCTGATAATTATATCGAGTTACGATTTGTATCACAGGATGGAGATCAAGGTTTCCCTGGCAGATTGACAACCACGGCACGCTATGAACTAGGAGTTGATAGCGTAAGGCTTAGTATGACGGCTACTGCGACAAAGTCAACACCCGTAAGTGTTACACATCATCCGTATTTTAATCTTTCAGGATTGAATAGCAGTACTTTAGATCAACATCTCTTTCAGATTAACTCCAACCATATTTTGATTACAGATGCAGAAGGAATTCCGAGTGGAGAACGGATGGCTGTTGGTGGTTCAGGCTTTGATTTTACACAATGGAAATCATTGAAGCAAGGGATGATAGAGTCACATGCTCAGATTGACCAATTAGGCGGTATTGATCACACCTATATTAATGATTGTCAAGTGGATGATCTTAAGCTTCAGGCAGAGGCAAAAGCCATAGATTCAAAAGTGCATATGCAGGTCTATAGTAATCAGCCTGGTATGCAATTCTATACAGCCAATCATTTTGATGGCTCTGATAGAGGTAAGAACAACCGATACCACCTTCATCGTGGAGCATTTTGCTTTGAGCCGCAGATGTGGCCAGATAGCCCCAATCAAGCGACTTTTCCACTGACTATTCTTACTCCAAACGATGTATTTTCCTTTTCTACAGAATATAAATTCCCTATCTCCTGATACTATTTCAAAGTCTTTTTACTTAGTTAACATAAAAGACACATTCTGAGCCGTTTAAATAATGATTTTTTATAACTTTGCATTTAGAACCCTAGCAGGCCACCTACTTGCTTAAATTGTACGAGATAATTGAATGAACCTCTGGTTTTCGGATGTTTTTCAATTGTTTGTATTTGTTAATGAAAGTGCTTTTTATTAGGCGCAATTATATAATAGAACATATCAGTTTCTTTTATTAGAGGAGATTGACCAAAACTTGAAGAATGAATAAGATAATTACATTATTCTCTATGATGCTGTTCGCCAGTATCATATCTGCTCAATGCGATGCCGAATTTAACTATGGAGGAACAACTGAGTTTTGTACCACTGGAGGTTCAGCTACAGTATCCCATATGACAGGCGAAGATGGGGCATACACGTATACAGGTGTAGGTACTTTAGACATCAATGCAACAACAGGTGAGATCGATCTCGCCGGTAGTGATGCAGGAACTTATGATGTGACTAATACAGTTACGATGTCAGGTGATCCTGTTTGTCTTATGATTTCAGCCATTATGGATGGTGATTTATCAGGTGGAGTTCCTAAGATGCTCGAATTACTTGTACTCTGTGATATTCCAGATCTAAGTATATATGGATTAAGTAACTCTAGTAATGGAGGTACGCAGTCTACTGTAGAATATAACTTTCCAAGTACAGCTTCAGCTGTAGCCGGAGATTACATCTATGTAACGACGACTACATCCACAGATATGATGGAGTTAATGGATTATTTTCCTACGACAACATTTGACCCAGCGCTCTTATTTGAAGACAACGTAGCTAATAATAATGGAGACGATGTAGTTGAATTGTACTTAGATGGCGTAGTAATCGATGTATATGGTGTGGAAGGTGTAAATGGAGATAATGAAACATGGGATTATACAGATAGTTGGGCGTATAGAAATTTAAACGCTGCAAGTTGTCCAAATTCTTCATTTACTGATGCAGAATGGATTTTTGCAGGTAGAGGTGCTATAGACGGAGTAAGTACAAATCCAGCAGATACTGAAGCCAATCACTTGCCAATAGGTACTTTTCAAAGTAGTGGTTCTTGTGCAGGAGGTAGTGCTTGTACGGATGCAGCCATGATCTCTATAACTATAACTGAAGGGACAGAAGCTAATGCTGGAGGAAACAAATTAGGTTGTGGAACAGATCCTATCGCTTTAAGCGCAACAGGTACTGGAATGTGGTCTGGAGGAAATGGATCATTCGACGATGCTGCTAGTGCAAATACAAATTATAATCCTATCGCTTCTGAGGTAGGAACAACGGTTACACTTACATATTCAGTGATGGATGCAGTATGTGGTAATTCAAGTGACGAAATCTCGGTGACTTTATTCGAAGAGGCTGAAGATTCTGAATTTTTCTATTCTACTACTACTGTTTGTCCCAATGGAGATCCTTTAATGGCTATGCATATGACAGGACAAGATGGTATTTATACATTTGAAGTTGTTTCTGGAGGTCCTAACCTTGATTTAAACGCAGCTTCTGGTGCTATAGATCCTACTCTCAGTGATGTAGGTGTATATTCTGTTACAAATACTATAATTGGATCTGGTCAAATGGTAATAACTGGAGTTGCAGATGGTACTTTGTTTGGAGGTCAACCGAAAGCAATTGAAATTTTCGCTTTAACGGATATTCCAGATCTTAGTATTTATGGAATTGGAGTTGCAGCTAACAATAATGCTTCTAACGGAGAAAATTATACATTCCCAGCAGAATCAGTAAGTGAAGGAGATTATATTTATATAACAGCAAATGGTCCTGACTTTTTGACTTTTTATGGTTTCGAAGCTAATTATGTTTCTGGTGCTATTAGTATCAACGGTAACGATGCTTTAGAGTTGTTTGAAAATGGAGTTGTAATAGATGCTTTTGGTGATGTTGGTGTAAATCCACCTAATATTGCGTGGAATTACCAAGATGGTTGGGCTTTACGTAATAGTAATACAGGCCCTGATGGCGGATTCAGTATTGGTAATTGGACATTTGGTGGGGTTAATTCTCTTGAAGGGGGTACATCTAATAATACGGCTGACAACCCTTTCCCAATTGGAACGTATTCATCATTTCAAGGACCTATTTGTCCTTCAAGTGAAACAACACTGACTGTAACTGTTGGAGATAATGAAGCTCCAGATATTAGTTGCCCAGGAGGAGTATTTATAAACTTAGAGCCAGGTGAGTGTGGTGAAGTGTTGATTCTGCCTATTCCATCAGCTGTAGACAATTGTGAAGGAGTTACTGTAACACAAACAGCTGGACCATCAGATGGTGATTTTGTTAGCTATACCGATTCTCCTATTACAGTATCTTTCGATATTACAGAAGCAAATGGTAACGTAACAGTTTGCGAGTTTGATATTGTATTAACTGAATTTGTACCTACAAGTACTTCGCTTACATGTAATGATAACTTGAATATCTCATTAGATGCGAATTGTGAAGTGCTCATTAATGCAGATATGATTTTAGAAGGAAATAATTATGGATGTTATGACGACTTCACAATCGAAACGTCATTCGGCTCTAATTTAATTACAGTTCCTGGGTCTTACACAGTTACCGTAACAGATCCTGAGACTGGCAATAGTTGTTGGTCTGATATTTTAGTAGAAGATAAATTTAATGCATCACTGATATGTAGTATTTGTCCTCCAGGGGCAGCGGCATCTGGTACTTTGGATTGTATTTTCAGTTGTGTAGATGAAGATGCCATTTTAGCTGGACTTGTTTCAGTTCCTGGTCCTGACCTCACTGATAACTGTGGTGATGCTAATGTTACTTTCTCTGATCAAATATCAGATGGAACAGCTTGTGGAACAAGAGTAATTACTCGTACATATGCTGTGATCGCTTCTGATGGAACAGTGGTTAGTACTTGTGTATCAGAGTATTTATTGAACCCAATTACTACAGATAGTCCTCAATTTTCATTTCCACCTCTAGCAGTAACTCTTCCTTGTGGTACGGGTACTGATCCAGAGGACATTGCAAATTTCTTTGATGACAAGATAGATACAGATGGAGACGGATTCCCTGATACTCCGACTAACCCAACTAATGATATTGCTACAGGGCCGAATTGTCCAGTAGACGTTATAGAGAAAAACGAAGGTATAGCAATTGGGTATGTGCATTATTTTGAGACTGGATGTGATGGTGTAGCATATGCTCAACCTGTTAATAATTCAGTATGTATGCTTAATGTGACATATTCTGATCAAGAGATACCAGCATGTGGACCTGGATGTAACGGAAACGTAAAAGTGATTAGAACATGGACAGTGTTAGACTGGTGTTCACCTTCTGCTCCTCCTGTTACGTATACTCAGATTATCAAGTCTGTTGATACAGATGCGCCAACTATTGAAGCAGAAGGATTTAGTGCAAGTGTTAATCCTTGGAATTGCTTAGGTGATTTCTCTTTACCTGCACCAACTTTACTTCATGATCTATGTACAGCTAATCTTACTTATACAGTAAGTGGACCTGCAGGAACGACATTGATAGCACCTAATACACCAGCTAACCAAACGGACTTTTGGGTAGTATTTGGAGCGCCAAAGACAATGCCAGGACAGCCTAATATATTTACTTACACAGCAAGTGATTGTTGTGGTAATACATCAAGTGTAGATATTGAAGTAAATGTTTATGATTCTACACCTCCAACACCAATCGCTAAGCAAAACATCATTGTAAACTTAACTACAAGTGGTCAGTCAGATGCAAATGGTAATGCAAGTGGTGTTGCAAAAATATTTAATACCTCAGTTAACAACGGTTCTTATGATGGTTGTAGTGATGTGAAGATTGAAATCAGAAGAGAAGAAAGTCAAGTAGCTTGTGGATATTCAGGAAATAGTACTTATGCTACAAATGATGATTTTCCAAATGCAGGAGATACAAATCCTACTAGAGCAGATTACGATCCAGATAACGGAGAATATGTTAAATTCTGTTGTGCAGATATTACAGATGTAGATCCTGTAACAGGAGTTGAATTCGGTCTAGTACCAGTAAGAATGAGAGTATTCGATGATGGAAACATGAATGGAATATACGGAGACTGGGATGATGCTGATAATGATGGCATAAGAGACTTAGGTGAGTATGATAACTATAACGAGACATGGGTGACCGTGAGAGTAGAAGGAAAAGCTATCGCAAGTATAGTATGTCCACCAGATGTTACTCTAGCATGTGATATGGATTATACAGATCCAGCAATGATAGGGTCAGCGACATCTTTAGCATTATGTGGAAGTGAGTCAGTAGACGTAACTTTTAATCCGCAATTAGATGCATGTGGAGTTGGATTTGTAATCGCCACGTATACAGTAATTGGATCTAATCCAGTAATATCTTGTAATCAGCGTATTGACATAGCGAATCCTTATCCAGCATTTGATCCTTCAGGAATTAGTTTCCCACGTGATTTACCGACAAACGCAACAGCACAAATATCATGTACTGACGAGATTAATTTTGCACCACCAACATGGACAGAAGGTGCTTGTGACTTTATCGGATATACTGAGGACGTTGATACTTTCTTCTTCGAAGTTGATCCTATAACAGGAGTATCAAGTGATGCATGTTTTAAGATATTAAGATCGTTTACAGTAATTGACTGGTGTGTTTACGATGCAACTAACGGTCAAGAAGGACTATATTATGGTTCGCAGACTATAAAAATAACAGATAGAGATGCACCGGTTCTTAATAACTGTGCTCCGGCAATGTTTGAAGTAGATGCAAATTGTGTTCGTACAAGTACAGTATTAACTAATAATGCAACGGATGCAGGTAATTGCGCAAGTGATTGGTTAAAGTGGCAAGTATTTGTTGATACTTGGGGTGACGGAGTAGTGGATTATGAGTATAGCTCATTCTTACCAACTAATGATAGTAACATTACTAACGATACAAATGGTAACGGTATCAATGATAGATATGTAGCACCTACAATGAGTGGCGAAACTGTTTCTATTAATGTTCTCGAGACTTTAGAAGCAAGTGCTTTTAATCATTTAGTAACTTGGAAAGTAACAGATGGTTGTGGAAATGTTGCGTCATGTGAAACTACTTTTATGGTAGTTGATAAGAAAGCTCCAACACCATACTGTGTATCTTTAAGTACTGCACTTATGGAAAATGGATCAGTTGAATTATGGGCTATAGATTTCGATCTAGGTGCATTTGATAACTGTACAGCACAAGATGATCTAAGATTTACATTCTCTAATACATTACCAGAAAATGATAATAACTACGATCCAACACAAAACAGTAGCGCAATGGTGTTTACTGATTGTGGTGTTCAGTCTGTAGATGTATATGTTTGGGACGAATATGGAAACGTTGATTTCTGTACTGTCGAGTTGACAGTAAATGGAGAGAACTGTGGAGATGTGGTTCCAGAAACATGTATGCCAAATGAGTTTACAGGATGGTCAGTTAGTACGTGTAATGCTGAATCTGGAACGAATGGACCAGTTGGTGTTATTTATGATATTAGAGCTACAGAAAATGCTCCAGTTGGGTCAGATTGGGCATCAAGCGTTGATCAAATACATCCTTCTAATTGGACTATTGATCAAATTGGTCAAGTTTTCGGAATTGCATTGGATACAGATGGGGATATATATTTGGCCGCGTCCGATGTATACGATACACAATTTAATAGTGATCCTTATGGTCCAGGTCAAATTTTTAAAGCTTCAGCTATTAACGACTTTTTAGCAGAACCATTTGTAGAACTACCTAATACTGGTGGAGCATTTAATGGTATAGGAAACATAGCTTATTGTAATGATAATGACATGCTTTATGCGAGTAACCTTGAAGATGGTAAAATCTATAGAATTAATTCATCTGGAAATGTAATGGAGTCATTTGATCCTTGGTCTGAAGATGATAATGTAGATGGGATTGCTATAGCCTCTGAGCAAGTGTGGGCTATTGGTCTAAATGTTGAGGACGGAGAAAAGAAACTTTACTTCCCAAGAATCGGAGGAGGAGAGAGAGCAATGTATAGTATTACGTTAAACGAAAATGGCAGTTTCCCATCTGTAGGAAGTGAAAGTTTAGAGTTTGATGGTATTATGGGCGTTGGACTAAGAATTTCTGATATAGCTTTCAATACCGCTGGAACTCAAATGGTTTTTGCTGAAAGAGGAAGTAAATTTTTAACAGGAGCTCATGATTCTAAGACAATCAGATATGACCTAACTGATGGTAGCTGGAATATGGAATTAAGTTATTTTGTAGGAGGATTCGTTACAGATGAATACCCAAGTTTAGTGTTTGAATCTGGTCAGAGTTCTGCAGGTGGTGTTGATTTCGGAGCCACTACAGTAACTTCTGAAGAAATTATTGGAGAGGATGAATTAGTGTGGGCAAGCATGAATTATTTCGAAAATGGTTTAGGAAATCTGTTTTATGGAGCACAGGGTATGAATGTAGATGGTAACAATTCTGTACTTTCTACGAATAATCCTAATAGTGAAACTGACATTATCCTTGATTATGATGGTGATTATATATCTTTTTCTCAAAAAGGAGACATCGGAGATATTGAAATTTTCAGGTGTAAAAAGTCAACTACATCTAACAGAATGACAATTGCTGGTAATGCAGTTACTGAATTTGGAAATGGTGTGATGAATGCAGAAGTTAAGGCTGAAGCTTTATTGCCAGAATATCCAGCAACATCAATGACGACAGTTGAAGGTGGATTTGCTTTCATGGATAATCCTGCACATAGAGATTATACTATATCTGTCGTGAAAGATGATGATCATACTAACGGTGTAAGTACACTTGATTTAGTTCTTATCCAGAGACATATAGTTGGGTTCGCAGACCTTGATAGCCCTTACAAAGTAATCGCGGCAGATGTTAATGCTGATGATAAAGTAAGTTCAATTGATATCGTTGAATTGAGAAAACTTATTCTTGGAGTACATGATGAATTCTTAACTAATACATCTTGGAGATTTGTAGATGGGACACAGACTTTTGCTGACATTAGTTCTCCATTTCCAGTAGATGAAACTAGAAATGTAAATGACTTAGTTTCGGATATGATGCATGAAGATTTCGTGGCAGTGAAGGTTGGAGATGTTAACGCAACTGCTACATCTAACGTAGCTGGATTGACTTCAGAAGTTAGAAGTGGAGCAACGATGCTGTTAGAAGTAACAGATAGAGCAGTAGTAGCTGGTGAGCAAGTAGATATAGCTGTGAGTAGTAAAAACTTTAATGATGTATCTGGTTTACAGATGACGATCGAATTTAATGGACTTACTTTTAATAGTGTAGATGGCAAAGCTATAGCTCTTGGTACAAGTAACGTAGGAGTAATTACAGATAAAGTAATTACAATGTCTTGGAACTCAAATGTTGAAGTGTCTAGTACTGACGACTTATTTGTCATCAAGGCAATAGCAATTAAAGATGGTAACATCAGTGAAATGATCAGCATATCAGATAGAGTCATTACTCCGGAAGTATATGTTGGATCAAGCTTAGAAGTGCAGAATGTTGAGTTAGGAATCAGAGGTGGTAGCCCAATAGCAATAGCTAATGAGTTAATGCAAAATGAGCCTAACCCATTCAAGCAATCTACAGCTATTAGCTTCAACTTAGCAAATGCTGGAAAAGCTTCTCTTACAATAAGAGATATAGCGGGTAAAGTAATCAGAACAGTAAACGGTGAGTACGCTGCAGGATTGAACACTATCTCAATTGAGAAAAGTGATATCAACACAGTAGGTGTGTTATACTACACAATTGAGTCTGGTGATTTCAGTGAAACTAAGAAAATGATCATTATCGAGTAAGCTCGGCTCATTTTCTAAAATTATATTTAAGGCCCATTATCTACAGATAATGGGCCTTTTTAGTGGTTAATTAAAATCTATGAAAAAAATTAAAGCTATAGTATTTGATTTTGGAGGCGTATTGCTTGATCTAGACATTTCTAAGACTGAAGTGGCAATGAGTAAGTTGTTAAAGGCTGATATAGCTGCACCTTACGAGGATAGGTACAAGAAGGTTACATTGGCATTGGAGAAGGGAGAAATGCTCACAGAAGAGTTTATACATGCCATACAGTCCATGTGTGAGACTGTACCACAAGGTAGGGAAGTGGTAAATGCTTGGAATGCCATGTTGCTCGGTTGGCAAAGAGATAGATTCACATTGTTGGATGAACTTCGTAAAGATTATAAAGTTTACTTACTAAGTAACACGAATCAAATTCATTTGGACTATGTGATGTACGAATTGAAAAATGAATACGATATAACAGATTTCGAAGCACGATTTTTTGATAATTGTTTTTACTCACATAAAATGAATGCTTGGAAACCTGAGCCAGCTATATATAAACAAGTTGAAGAGTCTATTGATTTGAGCCATGAAGAATTTATTTTTATAGACGACAATGCTAATAATGTAAAAGGTGCTTTAGAATTAGGTTGGCAGGCGTATCTTCACCCTACTAATACAGACCTAAGAATTACGCTAAGATCTATTGGGGTGAAAGTGTAAACTCATTGATAATCACAAAGAGATAAATAATGAATAGAATATTATATAACGTAACTGTTAATATCGATCATAATACTCACGAAGAATGGGTAGAATGGATGAAGTCCACGCATATTCCTGATGTGATGGCAACTGGAAAATTTATAACCTATCAATTGCAAAAAATTATAGAAACAGAAAACGAAACTGGAGTAACATATTCTATTCAATATTTGGCGCCCAATATGCAAGCCTATAGAGAATATCATGAAAATCACTCAGCAGCATTACAAGCAGAACATGCCAAAAGATATAATGGAAAGTATGGCGCGTTTAGAACATTAATGGAAGTATTAGATATGTCTAATTGAGCTTTGAAATATTAAGGCGTACTTAAGTCGATTAAAAATTGAATTCTGTCTATACCGCTTGTAATTTATTCATGATGTTAGCAAATTGTGCATCAAGTCAATCAATCAACTACAATGAAAAATATATTTACCTGTTTCCTTTTAATGTCATCTTTTATTTCTTTCAGCCAATTCGGTAATTGGGGAGGAAGCAAAAAGAAATCGATTAAAGGGAAAATAGAGGGTGTATTAATAGATACAACAACTAATGCGGCCATACCTTATGCTACTATTAGTATGAAGCGAGCGGGTACAGATACCAATCTTGATGGTGTGCTTTCAGAAGAAAATGGAAACTTTAAATTAGGAGAAGTCACCACAGGTAAATACGATTTGTACATTAGTTTCTTGGGGTACTCAGAAAAAATTATCCGAAATGTAGAGACCACGCTTAAGGATCCGGATGTAAATCTTGAAACAATATTTTTAGTACCGACTTCTGTAATATTAGAAGGGGTAGAGATTACAGAAAAGAGAGCGCTGATTGAAAATAAACCAGATAAATTAGTTTTTAATGCTGAGGATGATTCTAGTATTTCTGGAGGAGATGCCACGGACGTACTTAGAAAAGTACCTACACTGTCAGTGGATCTAGATGGCAATGTGTCATTAAGAGGATCACAGAATGTAAGGATTTTAATTAATGGAAAGCCAAGTGGAATGTTTTCGGCCAATGTAGCAGATGCCTTGAAGATGTTTCCTGCAGATCAGATTAAGAAGGTTGAAGTGATAACATCTCCAGGTGCTAAATATGATGGAGAGGGTAGCGGTGGTATTATCAATATTATTACAAAACGTACAGAACTTGAAGGTGTTGCTGGATCAGTAAATGCATCTGTGGGAACAAGGCAAAATAACGCTTTTGTCAATTTGAATGCGGGTAAAGGAAGATTTGGAATGACATCAAATGGATCTATTTTTTATTCTCTACCTGCAGATGGAGAAAGTCTTTTTCTTCGCGAGACTACTGAAGGAGGCATAGTACAAAGTAGTTATAAGCAATCTGGAATTACTGAGACTAGTAGGTTGGGATTCAATGGATCTGTTTCAGCTTTTTATGACCTTAATGCATATAATGCTTTTAATACATCTTTCTCTGCTAGAGGATTTGGTTTTGATACCGATGGTAATAGTACAGCGACATTAAATGATCTTATAAATTCCACACTTAATGATACATGGGAGCGAACTAATGAAGCGAGTACTTTAAATAGTGGGTACGACTGGAGTACTGATTATACGCGAAAATTTGAAAGTGATGAAGATAAGGAGCTGTCTATGGCATTTCAGTTATCTGGAAATGTCCAAGATCAAGATTATGATCTTAACGAGACCTATGAAAATTTGGAATCACTTAATAGAAAAGAAAGAGTAAACAACGAGGGAGATAATCTTGAGACTACACTTCAAATAGATTTTGTACAACCTTTACCAAAGTCAATGAAGCTTGAAGTCGGAGCCAAAGGAATACTTCGAGATATTACGAGTGATTATCAATTCAATGTATTTGATGGATCTACGTATGAATTGGATGAATCGAGATCTAATGTATTTGATTATGATCAAGATGTAGTGGCTGGGTATGCTTCATTAAACTATGCAATTGGAAAATTTGGATTTATAACAGGTCTTCGTGTTGAGAATACAGCTATCAAAGGAGATGATTTAGTTGGAGGAAAATTTGAAAATGACTATCAAAGTTACCTGCCTAGTTTTACGATTAGTAGAGGATTATCAAACTTTCGTCAACTCAAATTGAGTTACTCTAAAAGAATTCAAAGGCCGAATCTTAACTATATAAATCCATTCTCTAATTCTGCGGATAGATTTAATGTAACGGAAGGGAATCCATTTTTGAGTCCGGAAATTACACACCAAATAGAATTGTCATATAATTTCAATGTGTGGGGTGCGATGGTGTACACAAGTCCATACTATAAAAGGACAGATGACGTGATAGAGCAAGTGCTCTCAGTTGAAAATGGAATATCAACCAATTCATTTCAAAATATAGCAACTAATAATTCTTTCGGTATTAATCTATTCACTAGTAAGTCGGTCAAGAAACTTACAGTAAGGGGCGGAGGTAACCTCTATACGTATAGCGCTAAAGGGCAACTCAATGGTGAAGAAAGAGAAAGAGATGATATCCAATACCAGATTTTTTTCGGTGGCGATTATAGTTTTACAGGAAACTTCAAATCAGATTTTTTTGGATTCTTTAAGTCACCTAATGCTACTCTACAGGGCGAGACACCAAGTTTTTGGATCTATGGTGCAGGATTTAGGTACGACTTTAAGAATAGTAGCTTAGGTATAAGAGTAATCGATCCTTTCAACGCTAATAAGTCATTTAATTCTGAACAGTCCAGTGCTAATTTCTATCAGAAAAATGATTTCTCGATTCCTTTCAGATCTATAGGAGTCAACTTTAGATACAAGTTTGGTAAAGTAGATTTTAAGAAACGTAATTCGAAAATAAAGAATACAGATCTAAAGCAAGGTGAAGAAGGCGGTGGCCAAGGGGGTGGATCTACTGGGAGTCCAGGAGGCGGACAGGGATAGGTTTAATATCGTAA
>CALKJD010000011.1 GCA_937995755.1 uncultured Saprospiraceae bacterium
CCTGCTACCTCTTGTTAGTTTTGGACAATGTCCAGAAGTAATATTAAACAATCAGGCAGATGTTGATAATTTTGCAGCCCTTACTTGTGGGCCAACATCCGACATTTATATTATTGGAGATGACATTACCAATCTTGATTCTTTAATAACTTTGACAACTTGTAATAGTTTAGAAATTCGAAGTTGTGGTGCTTTGGTAGACATTAGAGGGTTAGCTTCACTTACCTCTATTGAAGATAGTCTTACCTTAGGATTTAATTCTTCGCTATCAAACCTGAATGGTTTGTCATCCTTACAAAGTCTTGGTGGCTTACGGATATACTCTTGTGCATTGACCGACCTTGATGGATTAGCTTCGCTCTCCACTATCGGTGGTAATTTAAGTTTATACAATTTGCCATTATTAGAAAACATTAATGGCTTCTTGTCACTAACCAATATTGATGGTGATCTTAGAATAAATGGCTCTGCATTAAAAAACATTGACGGATTATCATCATTAGAAAATGTAGGTGAATATGTAATCTTTGATCAAAATCCATTGCTAGAAAACGTAAATGGTTTGGCTTCAATAATTGAAGGTGGATATAACATTCTACTATCAGAAAATCCAAAACTAGTGGATCTATCAGGTTTTTCCTATTTACAGAATATTGAAGAAAAAATATCTATAGAAATCCATAACAATGAAGCCTTGACTCATTTAGATGGATTGTCACATATCATACATTTCGAATCACTTAGTATAAGAGGCAATGAAAATTTAACGAATATTGATGGGTTATCTAATGTCACCGATATTGATAGAATACTATTTATTTATGATAACAATTCATTAGAAAACATTGATGCACTTTCAGCCGTTACCTCAGTTGAAAAAATTAAAATTGATGATAATCCAGCACTCTTAAATATTGATGGGTTAACATCTCTTCATTCGGTTGGTAATGATTTTAGTTTGGTTGGCAACGAAAATATTCAGGATCTAAACGGGTTATCTAATCTTACCGAAATAGGAAATAGTTTTTATATATCAGGTAATCCTGAATTATTAAACTTAGATGGTTTATCTTCTCTTAAAACCATAAATAGACATTTCTTTATTTCAGGAAATAAAAACATTTTGAATGTGGATGGTCTATCTAATTTAACTAAAGTAGAAGAGATGTTTGTAATAGCAGAAAATGAACATCTTGATAATCTTAATGGTTTAAGTAACCTTAACGAAGTAAATTCGATTATTGCTATACTCAATAATATTAATATAGATATGTTATCCGATTATTGTGGAGTGTATCCATTATTATCTGATAGTAATTTTAATGATAATATTAATTTTAGTCAAAATGGATCCAATCCAACACAAAGCGAAATAATAAACGCTGGGGCATGCATGTCTACAGGACTAAATGATAGAGATGAACTCACAATTGTAAACGTTTATCCTAATCCTTCTATTGAAGAAATTACGATTGATCTGACTCCAATCCTTGGCAATGCAAGTACTATAGAATTTAGAAGTGCCATTGGAGTATTAGTCATAGAGAGAAAAGTAGATTCAAATAAATCTACCATTTCCATAGATGTCAGAGAATTAGAATCAGGAGTATATAACCTTTCTATCTTGGACCAAAATAGAAATTACCTAAGTCAACAAAAATTAGTGAAAATTAGAAATTGATTGAGTACTAATCTCAATTAAAATTCTACACATTCTCTTCTTCCCCTTTCATCTTCTCGGCATTTTCATATACGATGAGTGCTTCGATGACATCATTGAGATTACCTTCTATAATCTTATCTAGACTATAGAGCGTAAGATTGATTCTATGATCTGTAACTCTGTTTTGTGGATAGTTATATGTGCGGATCTTATCTGATCTGTCACCACTACCAACCAGAGATTGACGTTGTGTTTTCTGCTCAGAATCGTTCTTGATTTTAGCAGCAGCTTTCACTTTTTCATATAATCTGTTCAGGGCGATTTCACGGTTTTTATGCTGTGATCTCGAGTCTGTGCTCTCTGCTGCAATTCCTGTCGGAAGGTGAGTAAATCTTACTCCTGATTCTGTTTTGTTGACGTGCTGTCCACCAGCTCCACTGGCACGGAATGTATCCGTACGCAATTGGTCCTTACGTATTTCTATATCTTCTTCTTCAAACTTAGGTAAAACGGCAACTGTAGCTGCCGATGTATGTACTCTTCCTTGCGTCTCAGTCTTAGGAACTCGCTGTACCCTGTGTGCCCCAGACTCAAACTTGAGTTTACCATAAACATCATTACCAAAGACTTCGAACGAGATCTTACTATATCCACCCGATGTACCCTCATTGATATGTATGATTTCTGTTTTCCAGCCTGGCTGAGCATCAATATACTTAGAATACATACGATATAGATCGCCAGCAAATATACTTGCCTCGTCTCCCCCTGCTCCTGCTCTAATCTCTACGACCACATCCTTTTCATCTTCAGGGTCCTTTGGTATCAACAGTTGTTTTAGTTCTTCTTCTAAGGTTGATTTACTGTCATTAAGCTCTGAAAATTCCATCTTCGCCATTTCCTTCATCTCAGGATCCGGATCAGCCATCATCTCGTTAGCATTTTCTATACCTTCAAGAGTTACCTTATACTCCCCTATCTTCCCTACTATCTCTCGTAAGCTGCTATACTCTTTATTGATCTTAGTAAATTGCTTCATATCAGAGGCAATCTCAGGATCTGAGAGTTTCTCTTCTAAATAGTGAAATCTACCTTCTATGGCTTCAAGCTTATCTAACATGTCTTAATCTTTATGGAGCGCGAAGTTAAGTAAAGTTTTATGATCGCGGATTGTATTGTAAATGGTATAAATGATACGTGAAATATATCAAATCGGTTCCCAAAACACCTAAACTCTATATCCGAAAAGGGGCTCACTTACGTAAGCCCCATTCGATGTCCATTCTTGGGATGGTTCTTTAAATATAGCTTTTGACTATTTTATATATACCTATTTTATCTTTAACATCTTGCGCGCTTCACTGTATTCACCCGCTTTGATCTTGTAATAGTATATTCCAGATTTAGTCAATTGTTCAGTATTAAGCCTAATCTGGTGTTTACCTGCAGTATATCTAGATGATTGTCTATGTACTAGTTTTCCTGTATTATCAAACACCTGAAGGCTCACTTCTTCAGACTTTGGCAATTCGAATATAACTTCTGTATATTCTGTAAATGGATTCGGTTGATTTTGGAACATAGCAAAACTTGGAGTCGAAGTATTGTCGAACCTTAAATCAATTTCATGTTTCTGATACGTGGCATCGTAAGCTAAAGCATCAGTAATATCCGAAGTGATGGACCATACGTCTCTCAATTTACCATTGCGCTTCACTGTATATGCAAAGTATGCTAAGGGTTCGCTATTATCTAGGTCCGATTTAGCTTCAAAAGATGACCAAGCGACTGTAGTCTTAGATTCATTTCTGTGATCTGCTACTTGACTGTTGTCAAGCTCTATCTGACCTCCGTCAGCAGATACAAACTCTAAATAATCTGAATCATAATCCACTGTAAACTGCAATCCTACTAATGAAGTTACATCTGCCGTATAGATTGGTATTATTACTGTCTCTCCTACTTGTAGATGTTGATTATTAGTATAGATAGTCATCGCATTATCAGATCTAGTTTCAACCTCTGAAGTATTAGTCAGACCGTCCTCAATACTACCATTTACATCACCAATCTTAATGGCTACAAAATCTGATTGAACCATTGTTTTATCTACTTCATCAAATTCTGTCTCTTCCATGAATGGGAATGGATCCTGAACATCAGCAAATACATAATTTGATTCTACGAATCTAAATGACTCGTTATTGTTAAATTCATCTTGAACTCCAAGAATCATTTTACGTAACTCTATTACATCCGCGCCAGATACAGTTTGAGAAGCATTGATATCAGCCGCTATAATATCATATGGTGAACTCAGTTCATTTAATGCTAAAATGTGTCTTTGGATCAATACAAGATCTAATGTGGACACACCTTTTAGATGCTCATCATCTTTAGATGGTGTAATTACATAATCATTATACATTGGGATGTCTGCAAATACATACCCTCCTTGATCATCCGTCATTATATCCTGATTCATCTCTGGACCATCTATAACTATCGTAGCGTTTGAGATTGGCATGTTATTCTGTGTCGATACCTGTCCCAATACCATAGTGTTCTGATTCAGACCATTTCCGCATGCATTAGTATTATCTTGAACGTCTACGGTAGTAACACAGAATGATTGATTTCCTGCTTCATCCGTAACCCAGATTTCTACCTCTCTGATACCCAAGCTATCGCAATTAAATGTGCGTCCAAATTCAGTAGGATCAGATGAGAATGAGAAAAGTAAGTCTTCCGTATCAGTACAATTATCAGAGCTGCTTGCATTAAAATCACTCGCCCATATTTGCACTGTTCCATCTATAGGACTAAGGTCCATAGCTAATGCAATACATGCTACAGATGGCGGCTTGCATTCTCTCACTTCTACTACTCTTACACAAGTCTCAGTATTGCCACACCTATCAGATACAGTAAACGTTACCTTATGGAAGCCTTGTGGAAGCATCTCAGATAATGAATTACCAATGCCAGAAATATCTATTGTTCCGTTATTGTCAGTATCTAACGTATAGCTATACTCTAAATCATCTATATCAGTACAGTCATCCGTCGCAGATACACTTAGTTCAACTAATGCACTACATCCAGTTCCTTGTGCACATATCAATGTATCGCTACATGCTTCTACAAATTCAGGTTTCACACTATTCGTCATAAAGATATCTTGAATATTCGTCCAAATACCATTATCTGGATCTACACTTGGATCATAAATATTGCTATCTATTACTTTAAATGTACGTCTGATGTATACACACCCAGAAGTCGGATTATCAAACACTAAATCAGTGCTAGAGTATTGTATCTCATGACATTTATTTATGTTTGTAAACGTCGGTATGCCTCCTTGAGCTAAAGTAGGAACATCATCTTCACAACCTTCAACTGTAATATCTTCTGGCCATGTAATATCCTGTTCAGAAAACGGATTGAAATCTTCAACAAAGATTCTCTGCGTATATGTCGCTGTATTACCTGAAGCATCTGTAATCGTAAAGATTCTCATGATGATTCCTTGACCATTAGTTGTCATATCCAGTACTTCTGTGCTGACTACTGTACCATCTGGACAATTCTCTTTGTACACTCCGTCTAGACCCACAAGCCCATTACTATTTACATATGCTGTATCATTGATGATAATTTCTTCTCTATCATCTCCAGTCAATACAAATGTTCCAAAGTCATCAAGGTCTGTCAGATCCAGTGGGTAGTCACAACTTACCGTTACATCTGGTACAGGTATAAGAAAACTAGGTTTGATCTTATCTGACACTTCAGCTAAAGCTATACAAGAGTTTTGATTCCCTGATTCGTCAGTTACGATAACTTCTATTTCGTGGATAGCTCCAACATCTTCGCAACAGAAAAATACTGTATCACCGAGCATTTCATTACCTGCAATACTGCATAGATCATTTATCCTTCTTACTTGTACATCAGCATATCCACAATTATCAGTTGCGTCTAATATGAATGAAGATGCTAGCACCATATTGATATCTGACGATACCGAAACTTGAATAGGCGTCGTTCTACAAACCACTACTGGTGATTCCTCGTCAGTTACTATTACTGTCTGATCTACTACTGTTACATTACCACAGTCATCTGTGATCGTATAGCTAAATGTGGTTTCACCTTTAGTAAATGAACTCGTCAATGTATCTTCTCCATTGATACTATTAACAATTACATAATCGCTACAATCATCTAAAACTGAAGGTATAGGAAGTGTTGCTGTAGCCGTACATTCTCCAGGGTCAGTTGTAAGATTTATAAACGTATCTAGAGCAGTCACTACAGGAGCTGTCGTATCTTTAGACACCCAGAATCCAGAATATACTGTATCTGCATTCATACAAGCATCAATAGCTATATATCTATAATTAACTTGGTATCCAGAACATACTGTCGATATGTAAGGTAATGTATCTACTACTATCACATGCACACCACAAGCATCTACCGCAGAAGCCAATATAGGATCTATAAAACCTTCATTACAAGCCACCGTGTCATCCACCACTGTAGGTATTGCAGAAAAGAGTTTTGCATTAGCATCAAATACAGGAGCCTCTTCATCTATCTTAGTAATACGTTGTGTATCGATGGCTGTGTTGCCTGCATCATCCATCACTGTAAATATTCTTAGGATAAGAGAATCATTAGGACATCCTAACACTGTTGCTTCATCGTTAATATCGATCACTAAATCTACTGTACAGTTGTCGTCCGCATTGGCAATACCTGTCAAAGCAGTATCCGATGTATCATCATCACAAGCCAACGTAATATCGCCAGGAACTGTCAATGATGGAGTTTCTGTATCTTGAATTATAATTACTTGTAATAATGTGTCTAAGTTGCCAGACTCATCAGCAATCTCATAAGATCTGATGTATGTAGTAGGGTTAGATCCTACCACTAAATTATCTGCAAGCATTGTAAATGTTGGATTATCAACCATACAGTTATCTGTAACATTTCCACCCGCAGCATAAAGCCCTGCTACATCAGCAATAGCAATTGCTTCTGATAGGTTGCACATTACATTAACAGTATCCATCGCCATAGGGTCATCTGAAAATGAGATGACGGGTGCTTCTTCATCAATAACTGTTACCGTCTGATCTACTTCAGTACTATTTCCACATTGATCCGTGATCGTGTAGGTTACCATCGTTTCCCCTAATATGAATGTCGTTGTAAGTGTATCTTCACCATCGACACTATTCTCTATTACATATTCACTACAGTTGTCTAATACGGTCGGTATCGGTAAGGTAACCGTAGCTGTACATAAACCTAACTCTGTATTTATAGTGATGAATGTATCCAATACAGTCACTGCTGGTGCCATCGTATCTGCTGCTACCCAAAATCCTGAATATACTGTATCAGAGTTCATACAAGCATCAGTAGCTATATATCTATAATTGACTTGATAGCCAGAACAAACTGACGTAACGAATGGTAGTGTATCTACTGCTATTGTATGAGTTCCGCAAGCATCTACGGCGGTAGCAATTACAGGATTTATAAAGTTGTCATTACATGCTACCGTGTCTTCTACAGTAGATGGTACTACAGAAAACAGTTTTGTATTAGCATCAAATACTGGTGCTTCATCATCAATTTTCGTAATTCGTTGTGTGTCAATTGCTGTGTTTCCAGCATCATCAACCACAGTAAATATTCTTAGTATGAGAGAATCGTTAGGACAGTCTAATACTGTTGCTTCATCATTGATACTTACTGTAAGGCTTCCTGGAGTACAGTTATCATTAGTCATTGCCGTACCTGTCAATTGTGGATCAGATAAATCATCGTCACAATCCACAGTAAGATCATCTGGTGCAATTACTGTAGGTATGTTAGTATCCTGTACTATGATTATTTGTTCAAGTGTATCTAGATTTCCTGACGCATCCGCAATCACATAGGATCTTATATAAGTAGTTGGATCAGATCCAGTTACAAGTACATCTGGGGATAATTGACTAAAGTATAAATCATCGACCATACAGTTATCAGTAACCTGCCCTCCTGAAGCTAATAGATCATCAAAGTCTTGTATTGGCATTGCCTCAGCTAGATTACACATAACCTCTACTGTATCTGCTGCAGACGGTATATCAAGAAAAGTAACTAGAGGAGCTTCTTCATCTACCACTGTTATGACTACTGTACAAGTACTTGTAAGATTACAATCATCCGTCGCTGAAAATATTATAACCGTTTCTCCAAATGCAAAGTCGGCAGTAACTACACCATCTATGCTCGCATTAAAATTATTAGTCACGGGTATATCGCCAGTACAAAAATCTGTAGCCGTTACTGTAACTGTTGAATTTGCAGTACAAGTCCCTGTATCCGTGCTCAGCATTACATTACTTGGACATGTGATCGTCGGTGCAGTACTATCCTCTATCTGATATGACTGAGTACATGTTCCTACATTTCCATTGTTATCTTCGATACTATATATGCGCTCGTAAGTGACACTGCAGTCTGTTCTACTTACTTCTAAGTCACTAACTACGGCAAAAGTACTTGTGTCGATTCCACATATATCATCTGCCATACCTCCTGCGTCTTGGAAAGCTAAGAACGAAGTATAAGCTACATTGTCCTCTACACCACACTCTGTTGGTGTTGGTGTGTCTGGGCAAGTAAGTACAGGTAATATATTGTCCTCTACCGTTACCGTAAAACTACATTCACTACTGTTTCCTTCTTCATCCGCTACAGTAAATGTTACTACAGTTTCTCCTACAGAATATACGCCAGAAGCATCTGCACCATCGCCTGTTCTAGTATTGTATATAGTATCTACGAGGCAATTGTCTTCAGTAATTGCTATTAAGTTAGATACCGTTGCAGTACATAATCCTGGATCTGTTTCCACTGTTACATCACCTGGACAAGTTACAAATGGTTCAGTACTATCCATGACGATAATCGTCTGAGTACATGAACTAGCGTTTCCTGCCAGATCTTCTATACTATAAGTTCTACTAATGATAGTCATTCCAAAAATGGTCAACTCCATCTCACCTTCATAAGCAAAAGTCGTGGTGTCAATAGCACAGTTATCATCAATACTAGAGTTAGCATCTGCATCTACAAAATGTTGGTAGAAGCTATACACAGGCACTGAACTGGCATCACACATAGCAAAAGCGCCATCTGGACAAGTTATATAAGGTGCTTGTGCATCACTTACTGTGACATTCATTGTACAAGATGCTATATTATCACAATCGTCTGTAGCAGTGAATGTTACTATCGTAGTACCTACTGGAAAATCTGCAGATGTCTCTGTGGTGAAATCATTGGTTACTGTTACGCTTCCACAATTGTCTGTAGCCATTACACTTAGGTCAACATTAGCAGAACATTGATCTAATTCTGCATTTACATTGATAGCCGCTGGACAAGTAATAACAGGCACTTCATCATCTGTAACTGTTATTTGATAGGTACATGCAAACATATCTCCCATCATACCAGGTAGTCCGTAGGTACGTTCATACACTTGTGTACAACTGTTAGTCGATATCAATATATCACCCATATGAGCAAAGCCAGTAGTGACAGCTCCACACCCAAGGTTAGCTCTTCCTCCAGCTTCCATAAATTGAGCGAAAGAAGTAAAAATTGGTTCTTCTGTCAAATCACATTGTACTGTGACATCGTCAGGACATGCTAATGCAGGATCAACGTCTACGGTAATAGTCATGGCACAGGTCCCTATGTTTCCACAAGCATCTGTAGCAGTAAATGTTACTATTGTTTCTCCTCCTGAGTATGTACCTGATGCATCTGCACCACCACCATTATAATCATTAGTGATGGATGTAATACCACAAGCATCTGCTGCTGTTGCTACAGGAATTACAAGTATTGTATCACATGTATTCATGGTCCCTGTTATCATCATATCAGCAGGACAGGTCACTACTGGTAGCTCTGTGTCCTCTACTGTTAACGTATGTACACACGAGTCTATATTACCATTATTATCTGCAGCTACGTAGGTTCTTACGATATTATATGGGCAAGTCTCACCCACTTGTTCTTCTGTTGATAAGTAGAATTGCGATGGTAAGTTGCTTTGACAATTATCTGTAAAGAGCCCACCATCTCCTTCGAAATCTTCATATGTAAGATACGCGCCTGGCAAATCAGAAGGACAAGTCACTAACATGTTCTGAGGGCAAGTAAGTGTTGCTGGGATCGTATCTAAGACCAATATACTTGTCATACATGTATCTGAGTTTCCACATACATCTGTAACGGTAAAAACTATATCTTGCATTAGCATCGCATCATTACACGATGAAAAATCGAAATCAGAAGTAAAAATAAGCGCTCCTTCTCCACACGCATCAAAGCTTCCTCCGTCTAAACCATTGATATCAAAATCAACTTCGCCTGACTGATCTAGGTATAATGTATCCAGCTTACATACTGCAACTGGCTTAATAGTATCTTGAATTGTGATAATCTGATTTTGTGCTTCAGACATATTACCACATATATCTACTGCTGTCCAAGATCTTGTAATAGTTGATATTACCGGACAGTCTCCTCCTAGTACTATTTCATCCGTAAAAGACAATATGATTCCTGTGGATCCACAGTTATCAGCTACATCGGTTGGAATCCCTACATTCATTGTGTCTATATTAGAGCCACAATCCACAATGGTATCTAATGGTACTGTAAATGTAGGTGGCTCGTTTTCTGACACCATAATAGTCTGCTCACATGTAGCACTATTACCAGAGTCATCCATTATAGTATATATTCTAGTTACTGTTTCTGGACACGATAGTTCGTCTGAAGACTCAGATACAAAACCAAAAGTAGATTCATCAATCGACCCACAATTATCTGTAGCACTTCCATTGGCTGCAATGAATTCTGCATAACTAGCAAATACACTAATTTCTGCTGCACTACATGCTGCATTATCATTGTCTGCGCAGGTCATCGAAGGTGGCGTATTATCCAAAACAGTTATTATGGTTTCACAACTATCTATATTACCACATGCATCTTCTGCATAGAATTTGATTGGTGTATCTCCCACTGGAAACACAACTAAGTCTTGTGAAGAAACGGATAATGAATTAGTTACTGAGACTGTACCACAGTTATCCGTTACATCAATAGAAGGAATTACTATTTCCGCAGAACAAGCTCCGTCAGTAGTACTTACCGTAATATTGGCAGGACAGTCAAATATTGGATTAGTCGTATCGTTAACGTGTATCGTCTGCATACACATCGCTTCATTACCACTTGTATCTTTTACGGTATATGTTCTTTCATATATCATAGGACACGGACCAGCATCGATAAGAACAGGCTCACCTACTAGCAAATAAGTAGAGTCCAATTGACAATTATCCATAATCGTTGCTCCTGCAGTCACCAACTCTTCTATACTCGCAAATGCAACCATGTCATCGGCACTACATTGCTCAGTAGCACTAGATGGACATACAAATATAGGTGCCGTATTATCTTCTACAACAACCAACTGCGTACAAGTGAATATACCATCGCACTCAGTATCAAGTGTCCATGTAATTTCAAAAGTACCTTCTCCAAAGTCCTGCTCCGGAATCGTGGCCATGCCGTTAAAATCATTAGTTATACTAAAAATAGTACAATTAGCTGTGGGCTCTTGAAGATCAATAGTAACTGTGCAGCCATTATTAGGTAAAGATTCTAGTATAGGAAATGGACAGTTTACAGTCATCGAAGCCATTGAGCTAGGAGGATATGCACCTTCTTCCCAATCATCTAGACATGGAAATGGATGGTTACTAGCTTGAAGGCCAGTTACAGATAATAGGCAGCACAATAGTAGTGCAGCTGCTGTTGGGTATAGCAGTCGTATCATAATCGGTATGGGTTTTTCCATTTTTTAAAAAGTCGCTGATTTGGGATAGGGCTTTATAAAAAATAAAAATCGGTACTTAATAATAAGGTACTCCACAGCCAATATAGAGGCAGTAAAATACTCATCGTGTGTGTAATGGTAGGTTGTAAATCGCGAGAAGACGCTTGCAAATCATTTGATTCACTTGGTTAGAGTCGATTCTCAGGTAGATTGGTTTGGAAAGGTAAAGGTAAACAAATAATTTACATATTAAAGAAATCTTTAATATGTTTTTATTCTTCTATTTGTTCTCTAGCGATAATACTCGAAATGTCTGGCTGATTTCCTGCGCCTGCAGATTCTAATGTAATGAGCATAATATGACCCTCTGAAGGTATATCATATTGCAAAAATTCTGCCTTTGGAGGGAACACTCTCATTCTTTTATATACACCATCTGGAGACATAGACCACAGAACATAAGAGCCTTCGACACTAGGTGTTAGATGAGTGAGGTCAAGATATCCTCTATATCTTTTCTTATTACTATAGGCTAATACGTAATCTGACAATGCCAATGCTGTACCTGATATTACAGTGACCTTCGTGGTTTCATCTATCATCATATTTTTGATAACAGATCTGGCTGTTGCATTCTTATCGATAATCGCCATACGCGAATCTACCAATTGTTGAGTCTCTACTACTGCGACGGATTCTTCCTCATTAGGCCATGCATCAAACAAGCTATACCCGATTGCTAATAGTACAATAAGTCCAACTCCTATAAGCCAATAATATTTGGGTGATTTCATAAATTTAAGAGTCTATGCTTAAAATTTTGATTTCCACTCTTTGGTTCTTCTTACGGCCAGACTTAGTTTGATTATCTGCTATGGGCTTGCGTTTCCCATACCCTTTAAATTGCAACTGGCTGCCTTTTACACCTTTCTTGTTAAGGTATTGCGCAACTTCTTTGGCTCTAATTCTTGATAATGAATCACAGAATGCTGGCTTAGGTGTTCCATTAGTATGACCACCAACCTCTATTCTAACATCTTCATTTTCTTGTAGGAATGCTACAACCTCATCTAAAACTTCGAAGGATTCACTGGTTATCTCAGACTTATTGGCTTCAAAATAGAGATTATCTATATTAATCTTCTGCCCCTTGTACATTTTAGATCTCTCAAGATCTTTTAGTATTTTCTTCTTAGGCTGTGTAACGTCGGCAACTACAGGTTCTTCTTTTTTCGGTTTTGGTTTGGGTGCTCTCCGTAAGTGAGGAGGCTTTTCCTTTTTCACTTCTGTTTTTTCTTCTGCTACTGCTAGTAACTCTTCTCCTGGACAAGCTATTTGTTTGATCTCGGAAGCATTATCTAATAGTATGTGTCCAAAGTAAGGATCTAGTACAGGAGTTTTATAAAATGCCTCTAAGGAAATCGCCTTAGTATTTATATTGGGTGTAAACTCAAAGGTATATGTCTCCCATTCAGTATTTGTAACTGGACTAGATTCTGCTAGTAATTGATTACGAGGGCAATAATTGATTCCCCCCCATATCCTGAGTACTGCAGGTTTAGATGGCGGAGCACTCTGATTAGTCTGTGTATCACCCGAGGCGTATGTTACATCCTGCATCATACTGAAATATGTCTCAGATCTAGCTAGATCTATACTAAATGTATAGCATTTACCCGTTTCTAAGGGCATACTAAGTTTTTGGGAGACAGATTCCCAAGTTTCGTTTTCTCTGGTTACCATACCTAAATAAGTATGGCCATCTTTTGCTGCTTTAGTAACACCAAATATTGGGTCATTTGGATTTTCTGTATGAATATCTGGAGGGCTTTCATTAAACTCTCTAGTGCCACAATCCACCCAACCTTTTATACCAACAAACTTATTAGTACCTGCTCTTGGTGTGTCTTCAAAAGATGGGTTACTTAATGTAATGACTGCACCTTGACCTACTACCTGATTATATGAGATAGTAAGTAATATCGTAAAAAATGATATCGTAATCCGTTTCATGTGTATCTAGTAAATTCAGTTTTAATAATAGTAGCTCACTATGTATTACAACGGCCTCAATTCTGCGAATTGTTGCTCAAGTACTTGCATTAAAGATAAATTAACAAGGATGAGGTTGCAAATTATACGTCATCTATTCTAGATAATGGACTTTATCATCGACTAACGAGTCAAAAATATGAATCAATCCGACTCTAAAAATCTAATAACTCAATATCAAATATCAAAATAGACTTATCACGAACTCCGCCGCCTGTATACCCTTTATATCCAAGGTTTGGCGGTATGAGTAAATGTCCCTTGCCTCCAATTCCAAACTTTGGAATCCCTATAGTCCATCCTTCGATGACATTTTGAAGATTGAATTCGATATCATCGTTACTATCAAAAACTACATCGTCAGTATAATACCCTTTATAGTTTACTCTCACATCAGATGTTGATGTTGGCTTAGCTGTACCTCCAGGTTCTTCTATAACATAATACATTCCGTCTACAGTAGGAAGCCCAATCCACCCCTTAGCATCCATATAGTTTTTCATGGATTGATCGTAGCCTATTTCAGAATCATATAATTCTTCATCATTACACGAAGACCAAAATCCTACAAGGAGGAAAAGAGATAATAGTTTTACTGCTTTCATATACATCTGAGTTTATTGAATATAAAAACGCTTTCTAAACCTTAGTAGCTGCGTTTCAATTATTAGAAATTAGAAATCTTAGGACATTCTAATCTTCCAAAGTACTTCATTAGGCTAACACCTAAAAAATTGTACGTATCATTATCTTTACTATTACCTCTTTGGTTACCCTCTTGTCCTAAGTCAATTACTGACCTGTCCGATAAAGCTGCTGCTATAGCGTCTCTAGTAGCAGTAAGCTCTGATTGACTTGGGTACGTGCCGCTGACATCATCTAGGTAATCTGTAAATAATATACGATATGAGTACTCTATATTGAGACTGAGATCATAAGAAATATCCCACTTATACCCTGCTCCAACTACTGCTCCAGCACTAAGGCCAAAATACTCTGACCCTACGGCCTGCCCTTCAGTTCCGTAATCCTTGAGATCATACTTCACTCCATCAAGCTCTGTAGTAGGGTTATATTTAAAAATAGAAGCTCCTGCTAAAAGGTATGGTGTAAAGTTCTCAGTCGTACTTCCGTGTTCATAATTAAAGAAGTTAAACTCTATGGTACTAGAAAAGTCATATATGTTAGACTTAAAACTCAAGTTTCTAGCTTTCTCAAAGTTGTTCGGTGAGTCCGAATCTGAAGCGCCCACCCTACCAAAATTCAGGGAGTTCTTAAGAGAGATTCTTGTATCAAAGTTCCATCTAGCGACAAGGCCTCCTGCAATACCCGGCTGCGTTATATTGAGTCTATTATTAAGATCGCCAAAGTAAAAGCTTGTACCTAGCCAACCACCTAACTCCCAACCCTTCTGAGCATTAGCACTAGACATAAAGGCAGTAATTAGTAATAGGGAAAAAATTAATCTCATTAATAAGAAGTTCGTATGGAAATAAGGTGCAAAAGTAAGAATATCTATGGGTATCTATTATAATTACGGCTTCTTGTTGTCTGCAGGGTTTCTCGATAGTATACAGTAGCCCAATAATAGGTGTTTTGCATTTTCAAGAATCAAAACGCAAAGTATTATTAGTTTGGTATTAAAACTGAGTAATCTTTTGCCTTCTTGTCTTACATGACATATTGTAAATCACCAACATAAATATGGCTAAAACGAAAAAGGGGCACGAAAACAAACAGATTGTTTTCAATTGCCCCTAGATAATTAGAATGCTTCTTGACTATCTTTTATATATCTTTTGTCTGTAGATAAAATCATCTCCACTTACGGTCACAATATACAAACCATTGGAGATGTTTGAAATATCTATAGAGTTATTTTCTAAATTTCCTGATGCTACTTTTGCACCGTTGATATGTAATACATCATAAACCATGTTTTGGTTCAATTCTGTATCTACTTTTATGAAATTATTTGTCGGATTAGGATAAAAATTCATTTCATCGCTACTTAACACCTTTACATTTGATACATCTGCTTCAGTAAACGTCACTTGACCCAATGCACCAGAATCTCCAGAAGTACCACCATTTCCATTAGCGGCTATTCCTGCTGCATAAACTATTACATCACCAGAGCCCGCTGCGGGTGCTGTCCAAGTAGCTGTAAAATCATCTTGAGTACTGACTCCTTTGTGTTCTAAATACGTGCGACTATTAATAGTCAATGCCTTAGCATTACTACTCAAATCTGAAAATGATCCAGCTGCAGTATTGTCGCTATCCACTAATGCCGTCATCTGAAAGCCATATCTAGCTGGGTTTCCTGTTTCTGTTTTTACGATAACTGCCAAAGTATACGTTTCACCTGGCTTATACTCTGTTACTACTTCTCCATCTTTAGCTAACAACACTTCTATATCTGCCGCAAATGGTCCTGCTGAACCATGACAACCACCACTAGAACAAGTCGTACCATCACCAGGTGCACCTGACGCACCTTGACCACTGACTGTTCCTCTTCCAGAACTATTAGAAATTAATGTTGCACCTGCAGCAACTAACATAAGCGAATAAATATACTTCTTCATCAATTTGACTTTTAAAAAACCTGGTTAATTGACACACGCATGTGGCCAAACAATACTTTTAATCAAACGAATGTAAAATAAATAAGGCTAGAAGTGTTTCTAGCCTTATAGGTATATTTTGTCCTGTAAGACATTTTCGTTAATTACGGTCTTTTTCTTCTTCGCTTACACCTTTTCTCTTCCCCTTCATTTTATCCCCTTTCTTCATTCGCTCTTTATATCGCTTTAGTACAGATTTTTTGAATTCACGTTCTGCTCTCACTAATTTCAATCTCTTCTTCGCAGGAAGTACATTCTCTAGTTTCTGCATAAAATTGATTTCAAGATCGATATGACTTTTCTTCATATTCATCGTTTGAGCTAATGCCAATCTCGACTCCTCTTCTGTCATTTCATCGATATTATTATCTCTTTTCCGATCAGGGCTCAGTCCATCTTTAGCCTTTTGATAATCATTGTATAGCGGCCAAAATATTTCTGCCTCTTCTACAGTTAAATCTAATTCCGTCGTGATAAAAACAACTCTTTGTTGTTCTATTTTCTCTCCCCTCTTACCCTTATCTCCTCTCTGAGCAGACAAGCTAATAGTAAGCATCATTGTCGTTATTAATAATAGGTATTTCATAGTATGTGATATTTAATGGTATTATAAAAATTCTTCTAAAGTCTCATCGTCCGCATCGAAAATAAATTCTTCTGCAAGATCGTCCGCAGAGAATTCATCTTCTCCACTTACTAATAATTCTTCTAACGATTCATCATCTATAAACTCTGAATCAAATATGTCTTCGAGTGAAATTTCATCTATAATATAGTTGAAATCTTCACTAGTTTCAATCATGGAGTATGATGGCAAAACCGCCTCTTCCAAAAGATTGGAATAAATCATTGAACCTACAGCCAAAAGCAATGCTGCTGCTACTCCGTATTTAAAATATGATCCTAATGAAACCACTTTACTTTTTTCCTCTTGCTTGATCTTTTGCATTACTTGATCCGGAAGAGATGTGAAATATGATTCCAACTTTTCTGACTCATCCACACGCTCTATTATACTTTCACTTAAGCTACCAAAGTAATCAGTAGGCACTGAGTATCCTTCGCTATGTTTCCACTGAGATAGGTTAGGCGCTATATCTTTAATTTCTTCTCTAGGATTCATGAGTGATTATTTTTTCTATTTTTTTTACTGCCAGATGATATGATGCCTTTAGTGCACCTACCGATGTACTTAATACTTCTGACATGTCCTTATAAGGCATTTCGTCATAGTATCGCAGATTAAAAACTATTTTCTGTTTTTCGGGTAGCGTATTTATAGCTGATGCCAATTTAATTTGCGCCTCAGTGCCATCAAAATAATTATCCGATTCTAGTCCATAAATATTAGAACTTTCATCGTCTAACGAAATAGATTTATTTCGTTCAATTTTTCTAAAATGATTTAATGACTCATTGGTAGCAATTCGATACAGCCAAGTATATAGTTTAGAATCAGATCTATATTTATCCAAATTCCTATACACTTTTACAAATGTATTTTGAAGAACGTCATCTGCATCTTCATGTGTCTTGACCATACGTCTAACATGCCAATACAATCTCTCTTGATACTTAGACATCAATTGACGAAAGCCTTGCTCCCTTGTCTTCGATTCACTACAAAGACTTATAATTTGGCTATCGCTATATTGTACTTTATCCAAGTGACTAATTATTTTGTTCAATCAAAATTGTTATCTCAACTATTAACCGTAAACAACAGTAATAGTATTGACGACACTTCTTTGACTCTCTATTTACAAAAAGGTTTAATTGAGTGATAAATTAATTTCACCTAATAACTATATACTCTCCCAAAAAAAATGTATTAGAAATACAGCGATTGAATAAGGTGGCTCTTCTAATTTTTAGAATAACACCTGTTTTCTTAAATAATACAGAACCAATTAATCAGAAAAATCATAAGGAATATGATCGTCCAATTTATCAAGATCAAGCAAGGTGTCTTCCTTTCTTATTTCGTACATACCTGTAAATTGGGCACCATCTACTATATCAGAACACTGATAGGATCTATCTGCATGAACTACAGTGGAGTACGTTTCATCATACCCTTTAATCACTACCAATATTTCAGCATTTCTAGAATAGATATCTTCTAATTTCAGATTGTACAAAGGCGAATCTTCATCTATGGTATGTATAATTGTCCAGTTGAGCGGAAATAAAAATATACGTTCTATCTGCAATGGCAATTTAGCGAACATTCTTCTTACTCGAACTCCATCTTTCTCTAACCATGTCATGGTAACCCTAGCTTCTAGATCTATGATTTTATCTTTCACTTTATGGACTATTCGAAACTGTAACGATTTGTTTCCCTCTCTATCTGGAGCGATAAGAATCTGCTTACTAAAAGCTATATACGCTTGTGGTTTTGAAAATCGTGCAAAAAACAATCCTGTAAGCAATGCAACGGTCATCATTCCAGTAAATGCATCTACCGAAGACACCAAATTAGCCAAATGACCAGAAGGGCTTAAATTACCATAACCTAAAGTTGTAAATGTCTGAACACTAAAATAAAATGATTGCATAAAATCTTCAAACAGTCCAACATGTTCAGCACCGATATTCTCCACTCCTATCAACGTAAATATAGTGGCGAATACAACGTTACACACCATAAAAAACCCGAACACCAAAAAGAAGAACTTCGTCCAAGATGTAGTCATCAGACTTTGATATACACTCTTCGCTTCATGACCTTTACGGACTACATTAAAAGATCCATCGTTATTGAGTAATCTATGGCTTATATCCGCAAGATCATCCTCTGGAGCAAGTATCTGCTTGCCTTTAGAATGTTTTTTTTGAAACGGTGTATATTTAAATATATTTAGGTCCATAATGAACAGATAGCGGCTTATTTAGATTTAAGATAAGTGAAGAGGGTTACAAAGTGAAAAGTACTCTTCATATTTGCATCAAAATAGATAAAACAAACTAAATATTATTAAAATCTACGCATGTTACGTTGGATAAGTCAGACTACACTTAATATATTGGGGTGGAAAGTGAAGGGAGATCCGTCTAACGAGATCAAGAAAAAGCTATATATAGTAGTGCCACATACGTCTAACATGGATTTTTTTCTAGGTATGTTAGTAAAGTGGGCTAAAGGTATCAAGGTCAACTTTCTAGGAAAAAAATCCCTATTCTTTCCTCCATTAGGATGGTTACTCACCTACCTTGGTATTGTTCCGGTAAAGAAAAACAGCAATCAGATAGAAGAAATCATTAAGCTTTTTAAAGCTAGAGATAAAATGTCCTATGGATTAGCTCCAGAAGGGACAAGGTCTAGAGTGAATAAGCTTAGATCTGGATTTTATCATATCGCTCATGGTGCTCAAGTACCTATCATCATGGTCACTTTCGATTTTAAAAACAAGGTAGTAACATTTAGAGAACCTTACTTTGTATCTGATGACAAAGAAAAAGAAATGGCTTATGTACAGAGCTACTATGAGGGTGTAGTGGGATACCACAAAAAACATAGCTATAAGACCTAATGGAAATACGAATTAAACCTACGTATCATCCAATCAAAGTATATTAAATTAAGTTAGGCTTGCTACTTTCACTTTAGCAATCACTTGCTCATAATAAGCAACATATTGCGGTAAAATGTATTGGATATCAAATTTTCGAGCATGCTCTAATGCATTCTTTCTAAACTCTTGGTGACGATCTTCATCCTGAATAATATACAATGCTTTTTCTGCCATTGAGTCTATATCACCAACATCACAAAGAAAACCTGTTTTACCTTCTACATTTACTTCAGGAAGTCCTCCTATATTACTAGATATCACTGGCACCTCACAAGCCATTGCCTCCAAAGCTGCCAGTCCAAAACTTTCATTCTGTGAAGGAATGACAAATACATCAGCAATAGCCAACAACTCTTCTACCGCATCCTGCTTACCCAAAAATCTAACATCTTGACAAACACCTAATTCTCTGCAAAGTGCTTCACAGACATTACGCTCTGGACCATCTCCTACTAATAAAAGTTTAGCTGGTATTTGCTTTTGTACTATGTTAAAAACTTTAATAACATCTTCTACTCTTTTAACCTTACGGAAATTAGATACGTGAATCAACACTTTCTCACCATCCGGCGCTAAGGCCATTCGGAAGTGATCTTTATCTACTTTACGGAATCTCTCAAAATCAATAAAGTTATATATTACTTCAATCGGCTCTTTTATATTGAATATTCTTTCCGTCTCATCCTTAAGCATCCTAGAAACAGCCGTGGTACCATCAGAGTTATTGATACTAAACTCTACCACAGGTCCAAAGGTCTTATCTGCGCCTACTAACGTAATATCTGTACCGTGTAATGTAGTTACTACAGGTATATTGATACCATGAGACTTTAATATCTGCTTAGCCATATAAGCTACGGCTGCATGAGGAATAGCATAATGTACGTGAAGAACGTCAAGCTTTTCATACTTGATTACATCCACTAACTTACTGGCTAATGATGTTTCGTAGGGAGCATACTCAAATAATGGATAATCTGCTCCTGAGACCTCATGAAAATAAACGTTTTCATGAAATTTATTGAGTCTCGCTGGACGCTTATAGGTGATAAAATGTATCTCATGACCGGTCTTGGCGAGCGCCATTCCAAGTTCTGTAGCTACTACTCCACTTCCTCCATATGTTGGGTAACACACTATTCCTATACGCATCTATCGATCCTATTTAATTTGATGACTCATACGACCTTGTTTTAAAAGTCATAATCACTTGATTTTCCAATCTTGTACAATGTTAATAGCATTTACCCACATTTTGCTCACGAGAAGGGGCTGTTTTTTTATTCAAGAGACAAATAGGGTCAATAAGCGACACTAAAGTAGGTAGCAAAAGTAGAGTATACCTTACTCATGGTATATAATATATAGATAAGTTACTTATATTTACATTCCTTAAATACATCTAGCCCTATGGATCCTCGAATCTGAGCTGGATATCATGCTGAAATGCATGCACATCTAACATATATTAACATTTACAATTATAGAGAATGGCCAAAATATCTAAAGAAAAAGAAGAAAAACTCAAAGCGCTCGGATTAGCTGTAGATAAGCTAGAGAAAACATACGGTAAAGGTACTGTAATGAAGCTTGGAGATAAACAAGCAGTTAACATAGAATCGATCTCTACAGGATCACTAGGACTAGATATTGCTCTAGGAATAGGCGGATTTCCTAAAGGTAGAGTTGTAGAAATATATGGGCCAGAATCTTCTGGAAAGACAACTTTGGCAATACATGCCATTGCTGAATGTCAAAAAGCAGGTGGAATAGCAGCTATTATTGATGCCGAGCACGCATTTGACAGATTCTATGCTGAAAGTTTAGGAGTAGATACTGAAAACCTATTGATCTCGCAACCAGACAATGGTGAGCAAGCATTAGAGATTGCAGAAAATCTAATACGTTCTGGAGCTATCGATATCTTAGTTATTGATTCAGTAGCAGCACTAGTGCCTAGAGCAGAGATAGAAGGTGAGATGGGAGATTCTAAAATGGGTCTTCATGCAAGACTTATGTCACAAGCACTAAGAAAACTTACTGGTAGTATCGGACGTACTGGATGTTGCTGTATTTTCATCAATCAATTAAGAGAGAAGATTGGTGTTATGTTTGGTAACCCTGAGACGACTACTGGTGGTAATGCATTGAAGTTTTACGCATCTGTAAGAATTGATATTCGTAAATCTGGGTCTGCAATCAAAGACAAAGAAGGTAATATCGTAGGTAACCCAATAAAGGTTAAGGTAGTAAAGAACAAACTTGCTCCACCATTTAGAATTGCTACCTTCGATATCATGTTTGGTGAGGGTATCTCTAAGACAGGTGAAATAATTGATCTAGGTGTAGACAATGAGATCATCCAAAAGGCTGGTTCATGGTTTAGCTACAGCGGTACTAAAGTTGCGCAAGGTAGAGAAGGTGCCAAAAGGTTTATGATAGATAACCCAGAGGTAGCAGAAGAGATCATGACAAAAATCAAGGCAGTATATGCACCTGAGTTGGTGGATGATATTCCTGAGGAAGAAAGAATAACTCCAGAGGCATAGTAGAATACGAAAGAGAATAGTGGAGGCTATCCCAAATGTCTCCGATTTGATAAGAGCGACTTACCATTAGGTGTGTCGCTCTTTTTAGTAAAAGACCATACTAAACTATATTGTTAACATGGTCTTATTGATAATACCCGAGCATGATTCATAAAATTGCTATATATTATGGTAAGGTTTTTGGACTATTAGATTAATGCTCACCTCTAAAACATAAGTACATGAAGACAAAAGAAGAAATTGTAAATGATTGGTTGGCTAGATATACTGGCGTACCGCTAGAAAGTTTAGGAAAATATATCCTGCTTGTAAATTTCAATAATTACGTCAAGCGATTTGCGAAAATGAAAGGAGTGAAAGTGATGGGTAAAAACCATAACATGATCTCTGCTACCTATAAAGACATTACTATTATCAACTTCGGTATGGGTAGTCCCAATGCCGCGCTTATAATGGACCTACTATCGGCTATCAAACCTAAAGCCGTATTGTTCCTAGGTAAATGTGGTGGATTAAAGAAAAAAAATAAAGTAGGCGATCTCATCTTACCTATTGCAGGTATCAGAGGAGATGGTACCAGTAATGATTACTTTCCTGCGGAAGTTCCTGCACTCCCTGCCTTTGCACTTCAGAAGGCAATATCCACTACAGTTAGGGATTTCGAAAGAGACTATTGGACGGGTACAGTATACACTACCAACCGTAGAGTTTGGGAGTTCGATGAAGAATTCAAAGACTATCTAAGTAAGACTAAAGCTATGGGTATAGATATGGAAACAGCAACATTGTTTTCTGTAGGATTTTATAATAAAATTCCAACAGGTGCATTATTACTGGTCTCTGATATGCCAATGATGCCAGAAGGTGTAAAAACAAGCAAGAGTGATAAAACAGTAACTAAGCATTGGGTAGACGACCACCTCAATATAGGAATTGCATCTCTAAGACAATTGATCAACAATTCTGCTACAGTAAGGCATCTTAAGTTTTAATAATAACTAAAGACGTACATGACATGAGTGTAGAAAACGTGAATAGTCATCTTAAAGAAACAGAGGATGATCTTAACATGATCACCAATGCAGAAAAGCGACTAAAAATAATAGATAGCGAAATAGATATTGTGGAGCACGATATTCGTGCACAAGGAAAGAAAATGAAAGAAGAGCTAGGAGATGTCCAACGTCTAGAAAAAAATGGAATGTCTTCTCTCTTTAAAAAAATACTAGGAGATCATGAGCAACAACTAGAAAAAGAAAGACAAGAATATCTCCAAGAGGTGCTTTCCTATAATAGTTTAATAGACGAGCTAGAGGTGCTTAAATATGAGCAGAATATTTTATTATCAAAAGTAAGTCGCAAAAGAGAAGTTGAAGAAACTTACAAAATATTAATTGCTGAAAAAGAAGAAAAAATAAAAGTTCGTCATCCAAAAATAGCTAAAGAGCTTAAAAAAATGGATGCTCTAATTTCGGTCAGCAATCAGTTTATTAAAGAAACTGAAGAAGCTATAGAATCCGGAAACGATGTTCTAAAACACCTCAACTTTATGATTGAAAATCTGAAGTATGTAAAACAATGGGGACTCTATAGAATGCAAGGTAAAGGTCGTTACAGCAGCTATGAGAAAAAAGGATACGTTGACAAAGCACAAAAATTAGTTGGTGTGGTACAGGTGAAGTTTAATATATTCGAAAAAGAATTAAAAGATCTCTATCCTGATTATGATTTAAACATGGACAACTATCATTTTAAAGCATTTGTAGATAATTTCTATGATGGACTTATAACTGACTGGATCATTGTAAAAAAGTTACAAGTGGCCCTTAATGGAACTGTCGCTGCTACTCATAAAGTGAATAGATTACTATCTATGCTATCAGCCGAAAAAGAGAAAACGGAAACTATCCTTCAGAGTAGAACGGAGCAAAGAACACAGTTCGTAATTGATTCTAATTTATCAAAATAATTAGTGGAAGACATCAATAGAAATATCAAATCAAGTATCTATTGGAATTATACTTCTTCCGTTGTTATACATAGTATTGCTCTTATCACTACAGCCATTCTTCTAAAATTTCTATCACCAGATGATTTTGGAATTTTAGCTACACTATTTATTATCTTAGGCATTGGATCTATTTTTATCGGACAAGGGTACATCTCTGCAATCATTAGAGAAAAAGTGATTGATCACACGATTCTCAGCACTGTCTTTTGGATTAATATTGGATTTGGTACTGCTGTAGTTTTCTTATCTTTTCTACTAGGTAACTTTCTAGGGGACTATTTCGAAATAGATCATATGAGGGAGTACCTCTCATTTTTTTCTCTTGCTTATCTTATGCAAGCGATCAATGTAGTTCCATTAGCCATGCTTGAGCGAACACTTAATTTTAGACAGCACTCAATTATACATATCTACGCAACTGTGATAGCTTCGATTGTAGCTATTACTTTAGCGCTAAATGAATTTGGAGTATATACTTTACTTTGGCGAGGTATAAGCGCTGGTATAATTGTAAGCATACTTGTTTGGTATAAAAGTAAATGGCGTCCAAGTTTTACATTTCGTTACTCCGCCCTTAGCGATATGCACAGGTTTAGTAGAGGAGTATTAGGTACACAGATACTGAGATATGGAGCCAACCAATTGGACAATATAATGGTGTTGAAATTACTCGGAACTTCTGACCTTGGGATTTACAATAGGGCTAAAACTTTTGTTCAAAAACCTGCAAGTGAAATCAACATTAAAACAAGATCTGTTGCTTACTCGGCATTAAGTAAAATAGAAGATCCAACAGTATATAGAAATACACTATTTAAATTTACTCTTCTTCTGTCGATGGTAATCGTACCGCTTCTATTGGTAGTCTTGATATCTTCTGATACATTGATTTACAAATACCTTTCTTCCGAGTGGTATCCTATGATTAATATATTAAAGCTACTCGCGATTGCCTCCATAATTATTTCTACGAGTATGCCTAGTCAAATCATGTTATCTAAAGGTGCGTCTGATACATTATTCAAAACAGAAATGATCACCAACATAATTAAAATTGGTGCCTTGCTATTTGCATTTCGTTATGCTAATTTATTGACAATCGTGGCTTTGTTTTTATTAGGACAGATTTTATCCAACTTGCTACAAAATATTATAGCCTATAGATCAGTAGAAGGATATAAGTCTATGATTTGGAAATTTCATATTCTTCCCATCTTAATGGCATTTGTAGTATTCGGTCTTGCTGTACTGATAGATCAATATATAGATTACAGCATTATGTCTTTGATCGGTAAGTTATTTATATGTTTATCGATATATGGATTATATGCCTGGAAGACTTATCCAAATATACTCAAGAGCCTAAGGAGATAATCTGGTTTAAAGCAATGAACTTTTTTAGTAGTTACATTGTCATGTTGAATCACAAGACAATGGAAATCACAAACTTACAACAGTTGATATTGGTGGGAAACAACGATAATTGATGCGGCAAATACTATCTAGCTATGTGTAAAATATAGTAGCGTCTAAAATGGTAGGCATATCCAAAAATAATTAAAAAGAGCTTCTCTTATAATATCTTTATTGTATCTAATTTCTTATAAAAGCAGAGTTGCAAAAACCCTTTAGCAAACTAAAAAAGCATCTAGATAAACTTCTAGATGCTCATGGGATTATAATCTTCGTCTTGCTTATTTTTACAAAATATCCATAATTATACTATCAGATCACATATCGGCCAATCCAATCATCTAGGGTTGATACTAGAATTCAATATGTTAAGTTTACGACGTAGAAATACTGCATATCAATTAAAGAACGCATATTGTTCACATAATGATATGGTATTTCCAATTGGATACATAAACAACAAATTACAAACATAAACGACCGTTTATTGACGCCAATGCATAAAAGAAATATGTAATACGCTTAACGATTACCTATTAATTCCTTCATGTTATTCTTGTATTTTCGACCTACAGGAAGTTCTTGACCATTTTTAAGAACCACAAATCCTGATTTATAGTATTTCTCAATATAATTTGTGTTAACAATAATAGACCTGTGTATTCGCTTAAAACTAGAATCTAAATTCTCTTCAAAGTACTTAAGTCTTTTTGAGCTTATTTTATTAACACCATTATCTAGGTATACCTTAGTATATCCATCAGAAGATTGAAACATAATAATGGACTCAGCCTCAACTAGGTCTACACCCTTTTCAGATGGTAGGGAAACTGTTCTAGATTTAGATAGATTTTCAATTTTCACAGCCAATTGATCTAACAATGCCATATTAATCAATCTAGATTGACTTTGTTTTGACTTAAGATAAACCCTTGATAATAATTCACTATCTACAGGCTTAGTTAGATATCCTATTGCCATTGACTCAAAAGCTTTCAGAGCAAAATCACTGTAAGCAGTGACAAAAATCACATCGAAATCTATATTGTCAAATTTATCCAGAAGAGAAAAACCATCTCCTTCTGGCATTTCAATATCCAAAAAAACCAAGTCTGGTTGATTATTCTTAATAGAAATATACGCATCTGAAGCACAAGCTACCATATCCAAGATATTAATCTGAGGGTCTATCTTTATTAAACGCCTTTTAAGGTTTTGTCTAGCGTGCTCTTCGTCGTCTACGATTATAACATTCATAGCACCAAGTTAATTTATTTATTTCTTATTCTGATAATAACTTTGGTTCCTGTTGATTCCTGTCCTGAGAATAAATCAATAACCGAATATTCAATATCTATTTTATCCAATTTACGTAGAACTTCCAATTTATTTTCAATAGCTCTCATACCTGTAGATTTATGTTTCCGATTACTTTTATCTTGTATTTCTTTAACTCTTTTTCTTCCTATACCATTGTCTTCTATTTCAATGCAAATATGCTCACTATCCTTATATAATCTAAGCCATAGTTTTCCTTTTTCCTTCTTGTGAAACAAACCATGCTTTAATGCATTTTCAACAAATGGCTGGACTATCGTTGCTGGTATACGTTTTGTCAAATAACTGTCCTCTAACCTATTGTCTATTTCATATGTAATCTTATCTCCAAATCTCAATTCTTCTAACTGTAGATAGGTTATTACTATATCTATCTCCTCTTTTAATTGAATATATTTTTCTTTAGAACTATCTAGATATTTTCTCATCAACCTCGCTAAACGTGTAACGTAAAGGTCTGCTTCTTCTGGCCTGTCACTTGTTATTAAATTTTGAATAGAATTCATAGCATTAAAAACAAAATGTGGGTTCATTTGAGACTGTAAGGCGGATAACTCAAGCTCTGCCAAATGTTGTTGCAGTTCATTTTTTTTATTTACCCTAGACATATAAGATATGAATGCCAGATACCCACTAATTATAAGTAATAATAATCCTAAAATATAGACAAGTGGTCTATGGTACCAAGGCTTATTTATCTTGAAATCCAGTTGCTGGTATTCACCCACATTACCTAATAAATCTAGAGCTCTTACCTTAAATGAATAATCTCCAGAGGCTAAATCTATAAATACTATTTCTTCTTCGACGGTAGATTTTGTATCACCATCTGCTCCCTCTAATAAGTATTCGTAGTATAGCTGGTTTCGGTTTCCAAAATACTTAGCACTAAAATTGATTGTAACATTTCTATCAGTATAGTCTAGAATATATGTATTACTCTTATCTTTAAGAGGACCATTATATTCAATATCCAGCGGTATAGACATTTTCTGATCAATTATTTCAATTTCGTTTACCTTTATCAACCCCTCTTCGGTACCAAGCAATGTATATTCATCAGTTACCAACACAGTGTTTACGATCACATCACTTTGTAGTGAAGCGTAATCAAAATATGGAACAAATGAATAACCGCTTAAACTTTCGATTGAGGAACTAGCTACGAAAATTCCATCATCAGTATTAAGCCATATTTTTTCATCCTCAACATTTATTGATCCAACATGAACATTGTTGTTAATTATTATTTCCTCACAACTTTTAAAATCACATACGTACATTTGATTTTCAAATGTAGTTATAATTGTTTTTCCTTCTCCTAAATATTTCATGTTCTCTATTAAAGGGAACGGAACAACCTTCAGAATCGAATTATTCTTATCGTTATCGAAAACATATAAACTGTCGTTAGTATTTATCCAAATATTTCTATTTTTAAAATCATAAGAAATTTTCTTAAAATAGTTCGGTCTAATACTTTTCATCTTTTTCGACTCGATATCAATTACTCTAAAATAATGCCCTGTAACAAACGCTTCTCCTTCCTCTGCTAAAACAAAATCCTTCGTTGACATAATTACCGGTTCAAATATATGTTCGTGTCCTCTAGCAACATTTATTTTGGACAGGCCATAATGCCCTGTTGAGATATATAAGAAATCATCTTTCAGCTCTACATTGTATATTAGTCCACTATACATTTCCCTCTTTGTCAATAACTCAAGGTTATTAGAAAACAGTCTATACAAATCCCCATTATCGTTTATAATTAATGGTCCATCTTCGTGATCAATTATATTAACAATATTGGTTCCTTTCATTTTTTGGAAATAGGTAATATCATGTACTCTTTGACTATAACTTTGAATGAAAACACCATTCCGAGTACAAACCCAAATATTTCCCCAACTATCTTTGAGCGCAGACAATATATCGACATCAGTAGGCAGGTTGATATCTAATACTTCTTGATATACAAGCAATGTATCATATATATATAAATGGTTTCCTGTATAAATTTGGAATGTATTAGTTGGTTGATGGTATTGAATTATACTTTGTGTCTCCTCCTCTACTTCTGAAAGCGTCTGTAAATAATCTCCGTTCAAAGAAAAGGCTGTAACTTCCTTGACATCATCTTCAGCAGAACTACTATAGCTTAATAGATACATGTCGTGCCAGAGTAACATATTGGCATGATACTTTACTTGGCTTACAGATGTTTTGTTAACATTGTTATCCGCATCTATAGAATAAAAATCAGTACCAATTTGAATTCCTTGATCCGCACCAGAGTTACAAAATTGCCTCTGAAAACCAATTTGTGACTTAGTAGGTATTACATGCACCGAATCATTTTGAATAAAGGCAATCTTATTACTCGCGTGTATAAGCCACAGTCGGCCTATTTCATCTAGTGTTATTTTAAATATATCTTTATCTGGCAAGCCATCTGTTTGATCAAAACACTTCATCGTCTTACCATCATACTTACAGACGCCTCCATCTGTGCACATCCAAATATTACCTTTCATGTCTTCTACTACTCGGTAAACAAAGTTACTTGGTAGTCCTTCTGATTTATCAAGTTTTTCAAACCTGGACGTTTGACAAAAAATGGACGTACTACACACCACTATCATCAATAAGGTTATGAATAACTTACCTGTTCTATTAAAAATTTGGACCATTGAGGTAAATATAACTAATTCCATTTTTAGAAAAAATACTGCGCTGACGTTGTGGTTAATCACATCCACTTTATAGATACCATATATTAAAGAAGATCACAATAATCTATGATCAACTACTACAGTAAACCACCAAAATATAGTTCAAATATGAGGGTAGGTATTATCTTTGCACTTTGTTGTATATAAATATAAAAGTAGACATGAGTATATCAAGAGAACTAAACAAAAGATGCGAAGCGAAATGTGAGTTATGTGGAAGTGAAGAAAATCTCTCTACATATATCGTGACTCCAAAATCTGGAGAAAAACTAGAAGAGCAAATCTCTACTTGCAACACTTGCCTCACACAAATGGAGGGTGAGGATTTGGATAAGAACCATTGGAGATGCCTCAATGACAGTATGTGGAATTCTGAGCCAGCAGTACAAGTGGTGTCCTATAGAATGCTACATAGACTCAATGATGAATCATGGGCACAAGATGCAATCAACATGATATACATGGAGCCTGACACTATGGAATGGGCACAAGAAGGAATAGAGGACGAATCCGAGAAAATCATTCACAAAGACAGTAACGGCAATATACTAGAGAATGGTGATACGATTACACTCATACAAGACCTTAACGTAAAGGGTGCAGGATTTACTGCTAAGCGTGGAGCTGCCATGCGTCGTATCAGATTAGTACATGATAATCCGGAACACATAGAAGGGAAAATAGATGGACAACACATCGTCTTACTTACTAAATATGTAAAGAAGCAACCCAAAGAATCTTAGAAGGTTCCCACGTTAATTTACGACTTGAATCGTAAGGTCTATCTTATTTTATCGATAGCAATAATTGCTGACTTATTGATAGGTCCGTAAATGTGTGGAAAAAGTTCACCTACAGATTCCGCCATTTCTTCTTTAAGTGGAGAAGTGGCATCTAGCAACTCTACATCTATTGTTAACTTCAGTAAATCATTTACACCGGCATAATACCTTACTAATACGCCATCGACTTGAGAAGCCTTAGAGGTATGTATATAGCCCTCTTGCATTAGCGAGGCATGAATATAGTTGGAAGATTCTGCTTGCTCTTCCCACGAGCAACGTGTAACGATATGGTAGATAGTAGCCTTCAATGATATAAAACTACGATGTAAGCTTTTCTATCAGTTCCGTCAAGCTATAGTTTCCTTGATCTCCTGTATTCATTTCTTTTACCGCTATTATTCCAGCATCTACTTCATCACTTCCTATAATGGCTACATATGGAGCACCAGTACCATGCGCATATTTCATTTGTTTTTTCATCTTAGCCGCTTCTGGGTACAAGTCAGCTGATATTCCTGCAGCTCTGAGTGCACTTACTTGCTTATAAGCATATCTATGACTTACATCATCAAATGAAACAAAGAATATATCGATACTCTTGGTTACTGACTCCGGAAAAAGATTGCACTCTTCCATTACATCGTATATACGCTCCGCACCAAACGAAACTCCGACTCCTGACATATCCTTAAGTCCAAACATACTCGTTAAATCTGCATATCGTCCACCACCAGATATACTCCCCATCCTAAGGTCTGGGTATGTCGTCGTGTCTGCCACTACTTCGATAATACAGCCAGTATAATAACTTAGGCCTCGAGCTAATGTAAAGTCAAACTCTATTTTACAGTTGAGCGTGTAATCTGACATATAGTCCATTACTTCTCTCATCTCAGCAACCCCTAACATACCCATCTTACTCGATGCTAATTTGGTTGCTATGGTTTCGATTTCTTTTATCTCTATAAGTTCCAATATTATATCCGCGGCCTGAGCATCCATCCCAAGGTTGATTAGTTCTTCTGCTACTTTATCTCTACCAATCTTGTCTAACTTATCGATAGCCACCGTTATACCAATAAAGCTATCCGATTGACCAGCTACTTCTGCAATACCTTGTAGGATCTTTCTATTATTAAGTTTGATAATAACATCTATTCCTAGTCTATTATAAACTGTATCTAATATCTGCAACAGCTCTGCCTCGTACATCAAAGATTCTGAACCGACCATATCGGCATCACACTGATAAAACTCTTGATACCTTCCCTTTTGTGGTCTATCTGCTCGCCATACTGGTTGTATTGCATAACGCTTAAAAGGAAACTGTATATCATTTTGATGCATAGACACATACCGCGCTAATGGTACGGTAAGATCATATCTCAGTCCTCGTCTAGATATAGATGATAACATAGCATTGCTATCCTTATTGGCAAGAGCCTCAGGATTAGCTTTGGCTAAATAGTCTCCATTATTAAGTATCTTAAATAGCAGTTTATCACCTTCATCACCATATTTACCAGTAAGTGTTTGTAAAAGCTCGATAGCTGGTGTCTCTATAGGTAGATAGCCGTACGTCTTAAATACTTCCTTAATATGATCAAAAATGTAATTGCGTTTAATTACTTCTGACGGAAGAAAATCTCTCGTCCCTTTTGCGATTGAAGGTTTACTCATACTAACTAAACTACAGATTGAAATTGCTTTAAAAATCGTATGTCGTTTTCGAATAACAATCTAATATCTCCTATATTATATAGAAGCATCGCTTGTCTTTCGATACCCATACCAAATGCGAAGCCTGAGTATTTGTCTGGATCTATACCACAATTGCTCAATACATTAGGATCTACCATACCACATCCCAGAATTTCTAAATATCCTGTACCTTTTGTAATCTTATAATCTGTCTCAGACTCTAATCCCCAGTATACATCCATCTCCGCACTAGGCTCAGTGAATGGGAAGTAACTTGGTCTCAATCTAATCTCCTTATCAGCACCATACATCTCTCTGGTAAAGTAAAGTAACGTCTGCTTCATATCTGCAAATGATACTTTCTCATCAATGTATAATCCCTCTACCTGATGAAACTGGCAATGTGACCTTGCAGAGATAGTCTCATTACGATATACTCGCCCTGGTGCTATAATTCGAATAGGTGGTTTTTTAGAAGTCATCATACGAGACTGTACTGATGAAGTATGTGTACGTAGTAGTCTAGTCACAGAATCCTTAAGATAGAATGTATCTTGCATATCACGTGCAGGATGATCCTCTGGCGTATTCATCGCTGTGAAATTATGCCAATCATCTTCTATCTCTCTTTCTTCTGCTACAACAAAACCTATACGCTCAAATATGTCAATTATCTTCCCCATAGTCGTGGCAATAGGATGACGAGCACCTCCAAATCCACTATACGCTGGAGCAGTGAGATCAATATCCGCAGCTGCTTCATTTTGTGATTGCTTTTTGAGCTGAGCCTGTATCTTAGCAAAACGTCCTTCTGCTTCTTGCTTTAGATCATTTACTTTTTGACCAAATTCTTTTTTCTGCTCATTAGGCACATTACGTATCTCGCCAAATATCGGCTTTATTGCGTTCTTAGATCCCAAAAATTGGATTCTAAATGCCTCTAATTGTTCTGCTGTATCTATAGTATATGACTGAATTTCAGCCATCATCGACTCTATCTTACTGAATACATTATCGCTCATATCTTTACTTCTTTCTTTATCGCTTTTATTGCTTCAAATTTCTCTTTGATCTAGATCTTATTACAAAGGTTCGTCATTAAGATCATCAATGATCACAAAGATAAGGAAATACTATCTATCATTTAATGGTCAATATATCGATGATTGGCGATATTCTTAATTTACAAGAAAATACAGGATATTTTATTGACTCTAGTAGACTAGATCGTGTATACGTTGACCGTAAATAACAGTAAGCTGCACGAAGATGGGCGTGATTATCCTCTCACTAAAACAATCATGCATGACTCAGCGGATCCATCTGTAGTGATAGTTGCATCAAAAGATAATCTTCCGTCATCGAGAATGTTTCCAATACCTTCTAATTGAATAATTATAGACAATACAATAAATTCTTGCTCAGGAATCTCAAAACTATCCTCATCGACGATATTAGCATTGATATTGAAAAAATCATCTTGTATGACTAGAGATTCAATAGTTGCTCCCTCCTGAATCACTAGATTAAAAATCTCTCCTTCACAATCAATACCTGACCATGTCCCTACAAACCTATCTTGGACAAGCAATTCACAGCGTTCTCCATAGTAACCAAGTTCACAGTCACACGCACCATCTACACAGATACCTTTGTCACTGCAATCTACATTAAAGCAGCTGTCAAATATCTCACAATTCATTCCGGAGTAACCATCTTCACAGTCACAAGTACCTGATAGGCATATTCCATTAATACCACAATCAACTCCAGCACAAGGGTCGATAGGGTCATCTCCGCAAGCAATCAGTAAGACTACGGTAAGACATAAATAGATTAGATATTTATACATTTCTTGGTCTTTTAAAAAAGATCTCCATCAAAAGGACAGTGAAAGATATCACAATGTCTTTAATTATGAAGTGATTTAAAAGCAAGTATTAAAATGAATTACGAGTGCTTCTCCTTCAAATTGAAGCACTTTTCAAATTTACAGTATTAACAATAAGCTGTATAGGCTGATATATTGAAAATTAATGACGTTTTACCATACTTTTTCCGCCTTACCTTCAGCGACCCATTTAGACCATTTCTTATTATACGTATGTATCTTATGGGTAGTATTACCATCTATATCTACAAGAGGTTGGCCTGCATTCACCCATTCGAATATTGAACCAAAGAGGTTATATGAATTTGAATATCCCAGCTTCTTAAGCTTTTCTCCTATCTTCTCACTACGATATCCTATAGAGCAGTACACCACGATACGCTTATCCTTAGGTATGTCCGATAATACAGAGTCGTCAAAATCATCAAACCCAACATATTTAGCTCCTGGTATATGGCTTATTTCGTATTCTTTCATCTCCCTAGCATCCAACAGGATCACATCGTCTTTGATTTGAATCAAGTTTTTCACCGTTATCGCTGGTACTGAATAGTTAAGATAAGAATCAACCTCTTTTTCAAACTCTGGATCTATAGTACGATTGAAGTCTGTCTGCGCATTCATGAAGCTTACGCTAAGGAATACCACTGATATTAAAGCAAGAATATTTTGTTTCATTATCTTCTGTTTATAAACTCATAAATAGATTAGAAAGGTACAAAGTTCCAAAAATGATCCGCCTAACGATTACTTGAGTATCAAAAGTCCTAGGTTGAACAAAAAACTCTAACTTTACACTATGAGTATGTTTAAGGATCAGATCAATCAAGAAAACCTTCCGAAACACGTAGCTGTGATCATGGACGGTAATGGCAGGTGGGCTAAGAAAATAGGCAAAGCTAGAATCTTTGGTCACAGAAATGGAGTAAAGGCAGTAAGAGAAACTACCGAAGCTGCTGCAGAATTAGGAATCGAACACCTAACATTATATGCTTTTTCAACAGAAAATTGGAATAGGCCGAAATTAGAAGTAAATGCACTAATGATGCTACTTGTGGAAACACTCAAAAAAGAAATTGAGACCCTCAACAAGAATAACATTAAGCTACACGCTATTGGAGATCTAACTAAACTTCCTAAAAAGACCTACAACGCTTTGATGGATGGAATGGAGAATACCAAAAACAATACTCGTATGACACTCCATCTTGCGCTCAACTATAGTTCAAGATGGGAAATTCTCGAGGCCACTAAAAAAATAGCGACTCTTGCACAAGCAGGAAAATTAGATCCAAATAACATAGATGAAGAAGAGTTTGACAAACACCTAGCCACAGCAGGTATGCCTGATCCAGAACTCCTTATACGTACTAGTGGTGAACGCAGACTCAGTAACTATCTACTGTACCAATTAGCGTATACAGAACTTTACTTCACTGACAATTACTGGCCAGAGTTTCGTAAGGATGATTTTTACAAAGCCTTGATTGACTTCCAGATGAGAGAAAGAAGATTTGGTATGACTGGCGATCAAGTGAGTTAGTATTCTTCCTTACTTTATCTCAACTATCGCAGTATACACACTAAGTGAACCTCCATTTGCCACCGTCCATATTGGTCTAATACTTCCATTCACAGCAGATATATCATTATAGTCGCCAAAGAATATTAAGTTATTAGGAGTAAAAGGCTTTTCACTAATCTTCTCATTGGTAAAGGTCTGACCTCCATCAGTAGAGTATGCAAGATATACATCTGTCTGAGCATCATCGTATGCACGGCGATCGTAAAATACTACGTAAATATATCCTGTGCTCGGATCCACATCCATCCAACTAAAAAATTGATGTTTGCCTGGAGCATCATTGTTTACTCGTACTGGTTCAGACCAAGTAGCGCCTTCATCTACTGACTTCGCCAACCATATATCAGTATCATCCTTTCCATTACGCTGATCTGCCCAGTTGATATACATAGTACCTTTATATGGCCCTTCGCTCATATCAGAGTCTATAATAGGCATACCATTACATCTTCCTATAGCGGGTACATCAAAAGTCCATCCTCCAGGCTGTGAAGCTATAACTTGATCTTTACCCCAAGTCTTACCGCCATCAATAGATTTATCTAGGTATATCTTACTATCAAAAGACCAACAAACATATATAGAACCATCTGCAGTCTTAATCGGTAAGGCTCCTTCTGTTGTAAAATCATCATCTATACAATCTCCTTCAAGGTCGCTGATTGCTACCGCTGGCGACCATGTCTCTGCGCCATCTTCACTAATAGAAAATAGTATTCGAGATTTGTCTTTAGGGTCTTTACTTGCATATTTATCAAATTCAGTCCAACTCATTAATACTTCGTTGGTTCCGTCTGGTATATAGAGCCATTGCTTATCGTGATCCTTAAGTGTATCGCATGCTGGATAAGTACCATTATTCCATGTTTCACCCAGATCTGAAGATTTTTGCACTACTATCTTATTGAGAAATTCTTCGTCTTGATAAGCTCTTCCTGTTGGATTAGCTAAATGCGCATAATATATATTATTGTCATTATCCATTCTGACTACTGGATCACCATAGACGCCATGTGTAGATTTTAAACTTGAGACGTCCCATGTAAGGCCACCGTTCTTGGAGATATAAAATTTATCTAGAATAGATCCGGCAGCCACTATATTTGTATTGGTCGGTGATATACATATCGTAGGTTCGCAGGGTCCTACTTGAAAAATCGCGCTATCTATTCTAATATTCCGAATACCACTCATGCTTGTTACCCCTGGCACCGACTTACGCTGGCAACCCAAAGAAATAAGAATAGAGGTAATAAATAATACTCTAAAAATTAACAGCGCTTCTATTTTCATAATATAAAGTTTGATCCCAAAGCTAAAAAGTATTTGTGGCAATACGATGAAGTCATGATCAGGTTTTTAAAATGAGTGAAATGTTACTACTCTCAACAGTAAAAATTTCATTTTTCGATGAACCATATGTATTTCATAGACGAACGAAGAAGTAAACTGGAACGAAGCAAGAACATAGATTCGTTAATATAGTAACTCCGATGATTAAGCCAATCATTAATTATTCGTAGTTTAACAGGAGCAATTAATCACGGAAGTATTTTTTTGAATAGAATGTGCTCTTACACTACTTCCATAAAAGTCAATCATCATGATCGCAATACTCACATGGGTTTCTATAATAGCTGGAGGTATATTGGTACTACTACTGTTACTTTCACTTATTGGTGGATTAGATATCGACGTTGATGTTGATATGAACGGTGGCGATACAGACACCAGTGCAGGAGGCCTAGGATTAATGAAAGGTGCCTTAACATTCATATCTGTAAGTTCGTGGGTTATGAAAGTTTTGATGGTAGGCCAACAAGGAGAAACACTTTCTATAGTCGTTGGAGTAATATCGGGTATAATGGCTTTCGCACTTCTTAATTATCTTCTCAAGGCTCTTTTAAAAAATGAAGAAAATGTAAATTGGAAAATGAGTGATGCATTATTTCAAAAAGGAACAACTTACCTCAAAATCCCTGCTGGTGGAGAAGGTATAGTACAGGTAGACATACGCGGAGCTTCGCGAGAACTTAAAGCTAAATCCAAAACTGGAAAAGAAATAAAAACCGGTGAATCTGTGATTGTGGTCGACACTATTAAGGAATTTGCCATTGTAGAAGTATCAGAATAAAATAAACCATAAATAATTATTTAGGCAATCAGATATTATAATTAATTAGAACTTTTAAAAACAAAAATCAAGCATCATGGGAGTAGAACTATTAGGAGTCGTTGGATTTGTGGCATTTTTAGCCATATTACTATTATTGTTTTTTATCAGCAGATATAAACGCTGTCCCTCAGATAAGATACTTGTGGTATACGGTAAGACAGGAGGAGAACAATCAGCCAAATGTTATGCAGGTGGAGCTGCCTTTATATGGCCAGTTATTCAAGACTATAGGTATTTGGATTTAACACCTATCAGTATAGATGTCAATCTTCAAGATGCTTTATCTAAGCAAAACATTCGTGTATCTGTACCAGCACAATTTACTGTTGGTGTAAGTAACAAACCTGCAATTATGTTAGCTGCAGCTGAACGATTATTGGGATTGGATCAACCATCAATTAGGTCATTGGCTCACGACATTATAATGGGTCAAATGAGATTAGTTATCGCCAATATGGATATCGAAGAGCTAAATACGGATAGAGATAAGTTTGTAGAATCTGTATATAGAAACGTAGGTAATGAATTACATAAAATTGGTCTAGAACTCATCAACGTTAACGTAACTGATATCCAAGATGAGTCTGGTTATATACAAGCACTCGGTAAAGAAGCCGCAGCCAAAGCCATCAACGATGCCAAGATAAAAGTAGCTAATGAGGAGCGTACTGGAGCGATAGGTCAAGCAGAGGCAGTACAAGAGCAAAGGGTGAAAGTAGCAGATGCGAACTCCAGAGCAGAAATTGGTGAAGCGGTCGCCACTCAATCACAACGTATCAAAATAGCAGAAACAAATAGTCTAGCATCTATCGGTGAAGCAGAAGCCACACAGTTACAAAGGGTTTCTGTAGCTGAAGCAAACTCTAGAGCAGAAATTGGTGAAGCGGATGCCAATGCATTAGCTATCAAAGGTAAAAATGAGGCGAACATAAAAATCGCAAACTCTAATGCACTTAAAGATGTGGAAGTAGCGGAATCAGAACGTAAATCTACAGCGGCTCGTAAAGTCGCAGCTGCCAAAGCCCTCGAAGAATCGTACATAGCTGAGACAAGGGCCGAAGATGCAAGGGCCAAAAAAGAACTCTCCAGAAAACAAGCTGAAGAAGTTGTCGATGCAGAAATTGCAAAACAAAAAGAAGTAATCGCAGCTCAAGCAGCAGCAGAAAGTCAAAGAGAAATCGCTAAAGGTGATGCAGATGCGGTACTTGCTAGGTACATGGCACAAGCCAAGGGTCAAGAAGCTTTACTGACTAAGCAAGCAGAAGGATTTCAAAAACTAGTGGAAGCTGCTGGTGGAAATCCAGAGAGCGCAATCGGATATCTTATGATAGACAAACTCACAGAACTAGCTAAAATTCAAACCGATGCTATCAAAGATATTGAGATAGATAAAGTTGTCGTTTACGACAACGGAAACGGACAAGGCGTTGGTAACTTCGTACAAGGTCTCTACGGTATGGTTCCACAGTTAAATGACTTTTTAGAACAAAGTGGAATGAGTCTACCTGCAGCTCTAGTTGGAAAAAAGAGCGAAGAAAAAACTAAAGTAGATGATGCAACTTTGGAAGAGTAACCTACCCTTCTAAGATTATTTTATAGATAAGAGCTCACTTTAATTAAAGTGGGCTCTTTTAGTCTATATAGCAACATCCAAAAATTGATTATTAAAGAACATTATTGTCTAGAAAAAAAGAAACCGTTATACAGTGACAGACCTTACCACCGAAATCTAGCTGCTACATAAAATTCTATTTAAAAAAATAATTGAACTATCATTTGCACCGTACTATAAAAGTAAGATCTGCGCTTAATCCAACGTAAAAATAGAATTGGATAATTGGCTTTATCTAACAACCGTTACATCACCATAAAAAGTAAGTCGCTCTCCAGTCTCTGTACATGTATATGTAACTTTATAAGGATATACACCTATTCCAACAGGATCTCCTTTATAACTACCATCCCAACTATCAAGTACATCAGTACTAACATAGATTTGATTTCCCCATCTGTCAAACAATCTAATCTCTTCAAACTCTTCAGGTCGCTCTAGTAAAATTTGGAAGTTATCATTGGATCCATCACCATTTGGTGAAAATATATTTGGTATATAAAAAGCCTTGTCCGAACATTGATTAATAAATCTCACATTAATAGTTTCTTCCAACACACAGCCTGTCAATTCATCATACACTGTAAGCATATATTCCATCTCTTGTCCAATGTCACTAATTTTTGGATCCGGACAATAATCACAACTTAAGCCAGCAGAAGGTGACCAGTAATACGTATAGTCTGCTGTTTCATCAAACTCAATATCCACTACCTCTGCACTATTAATAAACAATTCATAATCTCTATTTACTAATGTTACATCTATGTCAGGTTGCACGACTACATTAACTAATGTAGTATCGTCTTCACACAGACCGAGTTTACCAATAACTGTTAGAGTGGCATCAACATTAGTATCATAAAGTAGTGAGTCTCCAACATAAATAACCGCTCCAACATTATCTAACCATGTAAATTTATTCACCTTTCCCTCTGCACTTAATTCTGCTAACTGTCCTACACAAATCGTATCACCAATCGCCGATATCTCTGATTTATAAATCACATCCACTAATACACTATCCGATTGTATACACTCGTCATAAGTGTAAGTTACCGTGTAGTAAGTACTCTCTTGTGGTGAGGCAAATGTAAGGGTCTCATCTTGCGAACTCAGGTTCGTCATTGGTGTCCAAAAAGGAGCTCCTATTCCAGTTGACGATAAAACCATCTGCTCCCCTTCACAGATTTGTCCATCATCACTTACTTCTAAATTGTCTGCTGGTACAACTGTAACATAAACACTGTCGCTGTACAGGCATCCTGCAATACTATTTACATCTACAAAGAAATACCGACTTTGTGTTGGACTTGCTGTCGTCTCATAACAATTAACACAACTAAGGGCGTTATCATTTTTCCAGACAGGATTTATGACTTCATTAGACACAGATAATTGTGTTGTTTCATTTTCACATATCCCTCTATCGTCTATTAAAAAATCTGGAATTTCTCTTTCCACTTTTACAAGAAGGCTATCTGTTTTGAAACAACCGAATTGATTAAAAACTGTAACAGAATAATATGTGTCACCTTCAGGATAAGCTGAAACATATTCACAATCCAAACAACTAAGTGTTGGTGATTCCGCCCATAAATATGTCAAAGAGTTGTCGAAATTGGTAATAGATATTATCGCTGTATCTTTATCACATACTACAGTATCCATACTTAATGATAACTCAGGGCCCAGCACAGGAACAACATTAACTAACATAGTGTCCATGGTTATACATCCATTGCTATGAAGCGCAGTAATGATATACTCAGTAGAATCTACAGGACTTGCGATCGGTTGAAGACAATCGATACAAGATAGATCTTCAGTAATATTCCAGCTAAGCGTCATATCGGCGATACCACTACCTATAATTTCTCCTAGTATCAACACACTGTCTCCGATACACATTACATAATCTTCCGGCAATATAGGAACCGCATTGGGCAATATTGTAAATGATTCACTATGAGTACCTATACAACCATATTCCGATGTTACAGATAATGTTACATTAATATTTTCGGCATTAGTATATATATGATTACCCTCTATTTCATTAGATGTGGAGCCATCACCAAATGTCCATTCATAATCGATTAGATCACCATAAACATTCGTAGTTTGATTATTAAAAATTGCCGCTACTTCTTCACAAACTTGATCAGAAGCAAAGTCAAAATCAACAACTGGTGTAGTAGCTATTTGTATGGGAATATTTGATGTAATCGTATCTTTACAGTTTGCCCCTTCGGCAGACAGTGTAATGAAATATGCTCCTGGCTCAACAATGTTTAATTGAACATCGTCAGTATAAAAGGTAAAGTTTTCATTACCTAAAATTTCCCATGTATATTGAATATTGGGATCTGTAGCAACACTCTGATTATCCAAATTAACAGTAGCTGGAACAAAGCATGTTGTATCCGTATCTGATACAAAATTTAGATCTATAGAATTAACCGTTATAGAATCTGAAGAAAAACTACGTATGCATCCATTGTTATCTGACAGTATCATCTTGGGTGTGTATGTACCCGTATGTTCATAAATATATCTAATCGTATCAGTCATACTAGGTATCTCAGAAGTAGATGTTTCTCCATTACCATAATCCCACCCAAAAGTATAAATATCATCTGCATTGGCAATTAATGTAATACCAAGGGGCAGACAAGATGAGTCAGAAGTAAATTCAAAACTTCCAGTTGGTCCATCAATAAAAACATAATCTATCAATGTCAATGTATCTGCACAACTAGGTGAATTACTTGCGACTAAACTGACTGTAAATTTTCCTGGTTCATTGTACAAGTGAGAAGGGTTTTCTACTTCAGATAATCCACTATTATCACCAAAATTCCAACTAAAGTTAGTAGCATTAATAGAAGTATTTGAGAAGTTAGAAATCAGTGGTGGACAAGTTTCAAATAATGGATCACCAGAGAATGTGGCTAGCGGATTTGCTACTTTCAAATAATTGTCTCTACAAAGTGTCCTCGGACAGTTGTATTGATCATTAATAGTAACACACACTGTATATATTCCCTCATTGGCATATGCGTGTAATGGTGTCGCTTCTGTGGATGTGGATCCATCTCCAAAACTCCATAAAAAATCGGTAACGTCTTGACCACTATTATCTAAAGAAAATTTAATATTATAGTCCGTACAAGGCAATGTATCTGAAGCCATAAATGCAGGGTCTAGTCGAGATCCAAAAACAGCTTTAGGTATATATATACTATCCATACAACCCCAACTATCGGTTACTGCTAAGGAAACGTCATAAAATCTATTTTCTACTATTTGAACAAATAACGATTCTTCTTCTGAATAAACTGTCGCATTATCAAAGTACCATCTCCTCTCTACTATTTCACCAAGTCTATCAATACTTTGATCAACTAACTGTGTAGAGTCAGGTATACATACACCATCAACAATACCTGGTATTGCCGTTGCTTTATTCACAAGTATACTATCCATAATAGTGACCGTGTCTTTACAGCCATGGAAATCAGTAATGATCATACTTGGTCCTAAAAAAGGTCCACTTTCAGAATAAGTAATCGAAGGATCCGTGACAGATAGCGTGCTATCAATAGTCGCCCCTGGTATTACATATTCAATATACAAATCATCTTGGCTATCTCCATCAATATTAATAGTAAGTGGTGCACATCCCATTACGGTATCTAAAGTCATGATGGCAATAGGGTCTGTAATTATTATTGTATCCGACCTATAATGCTCACAGCCTGTTTCATAATTAATGGCGTAATGATTAATAAAATATTTGCCTCTGTTAGGAAAAGTATATTGATCCAATGGAGCATTAAAAAAAGTATCTCTTTGAGTAGATGATAATTCAACTTCCCAAAATGAAGAATCGGCACCTGTAGTTAAATCGTCAATAGTAACGGTATAGGGATTATCACAATCGTAATTAATTCTATACGCTACACCTGGCTCCAGTATGTTGATATAGTTTTCTTTGATTATCGTATTACTACAGCCATTATGATATGCTGTTAACGATATATCCCATGGTCTCGCTGTATTCAAGTACATCGTTGGATTTTGCTCTAACGATAGTGTGTCCATACCATTTGTTCCCCATACCCATGTATCCGTAAAACTACTCGTAACTGAAGTAAAGTTTTTGGGCTCAACTATACAATCCTCAACAGGCGTTGCTGAAAAATCTACTATCGGTTTTATACCTACTTTAATATACTCCTCTATCAATACCGTGTCTTTACAACCAATTTCATTTTGTACAACTAATTGTACATCATACCGTCCTGTATCTGAGATCATAAAGCTCGGACTTTCTGTATTGAACAGAAAAGCATTGGCACCTGTGTCATCGGTTACACTCCATTCCCAACTCACTACATCTAAATTAGAAGAAACAGAATCCTGTAAAGTGACACTTAAAGGGCTACACCCTTCCAAGGTTGCGGCCGGAAGATTTACTTCGAATGTTTCTATGACTGCTGAAAAATTTTCAATATTAGCTACGCATCCATTGTCCGCTACATAATCTAACGTGATCTCATACTCTCCATTTTGATTTAGTAATAATGATGTGGTATCACCAAACAACATTTTACTATCACCAAGCCCTGAGACCTGCCATGTAAAACTACCTGGTTCACTAGCTGTTGCTTGTAAGCCTAATTCAACAGGAAGTGTACATGAAAATTGATTATCCACTTCTGCCGTAAGTGTCGGCTTGGGATTGATCATAACACATGGCTTTGTCACTGTATCTATACATTCTCCTGAGTACCGTATCATCGTTACTTCATAGCAGTCCGAGATATTGTACGTATGTAATGGATTAATCTCTGTACTGACTGTACCATCACCAAAATTCCAAAAAATACTATCTGCGGAAATCTGTGACGTTTCAAAAAATGTCAATTCTGTATCTACACAAGCACCAATAGGGGAAATGCTAAAGTCTGGAGCGCTTCCTGGATTAATTAGACTCGTTTCACGAAGGGTATCAACACATCCATTTTTTTCAATAGCTACCGTAAGATCAAAGTTGCCAATAGTATCATAGGTTATCACTGGTGGGTTAGGACCATCAAAAGTCTCTCCATTACCAAAATCCCAAGAATATGTTGTCTGCGCGTCAGGATTTATATTTTTAAATTGTACCTCCCATGGCAATTCACATCCACTAATGACATTAAAGGTGTAATCAATCGTAGGTTTTGGAAATACGGTAACCGCATTATTTTTCACAATAGTAGCTGTACAACCCTTATCATCTTTGATAAATAAAGAAGCGGAGTACATTCCTGGTGTTACGTAAGTGCTTTGAAGTATAGAGTCTGCATTATCCAATATCACCAAATTAGTGGATCCTCCGACATCCCAAATAGCTTGTGTTAATTCACCATTTGCTGAAGTACTCGTATTTGTAAAAGTAACTTCGAGAGGAGAGCATCCAGACAATGGATCGCTTGCAAATTTTGCGTTTGGCTTTTCCCATATGATTATAAATCCCTCCTTACAAAGTGTATTTACATTTCCAGCCTCATCCGTAGCCGTAAGACAAATGTCATAACTGCCAGGATTAGTAAATATCCTACTTGGGTTTTCTTTGTTGGCAAAGGTGCCTGCTAAATCCCACTCTAACGCTACTATATCACCGGCCGAACTAGAAGATAGATTTGCAAATGACACTTGAGTGCTTACACATGACCTAGTTATAGATGCGCTAAAATCTACAGATACTTGCGTAAGCCCTTGAGAAATCAAGGTCGCTATTAAAAGTGTCGTAAATAATATTTTATGCATCAAGGTAAACACTTCTTTGTATACAAAATTGAAAGGGAGATATCTTGAAAACCATTAAGTATAAATACAATGTAGATATATTCAATCGATCGATAGAACTCTTTTATTTAGATAGCAAAGTTAGTTCCAAAATTGGTGGGTAAAACCCCTAATTATTGCAAGTGACAAGGATTGTCATAATGAATGGAAAATAAACGACAAAATTTTGAAAATCATTTCTACAGCTGAGCCAGATAGTAGTCTTCCCTATCTCTCATTGCTTTTTTCTCTTCATCAGAGGCATCGCCATAACCACATAGGTGTAATACACCATGGGCAAGTACACGACGAAGTTCTTGAGTCGTTGAAACATTATACGACTTAGCATTTTCCGCTACTCTTTCTATACTTATATATATATCTGAATGAATAGCGGTCTTACTATTATTAAGTGGAAATGTAATAATATCTGTATAGTAATCATGATCCAGATATTGTTTATTGATATCTAGAAGATAGTCATCCGAACAAAATATATACTGAATTTTTTCTATGCCACATTTTTCCTCAGATACAAGGCCTGTTAGCCACCTACGAATATCGTCAGTGCTATCCAGCTGATATTCGATATCAGCTTCAAAAAATTCAATTTTGTGCTCTTGAGAAACTTCCATTAATTAAAGGTGACTTTACGACTAAGAAACTTCTCCGAATCTCATCTGAACCGTACAGCCATTATCTTCATATCTGACACTGTCTGCTAAACTCTTGATGATAAATACACCTCTACCTCCACAACATTCAATAAATTGTTCTGTAGTTGGATCTGGTACATCTGCTGGATCAAATCCTGAGCCTTCATCTGTCACCGAAAAGATAACACCTTGGTCACCTTCTGTCATATTAATTTTCACATATTTAGTTTCATCCTGATGGTTTCCATGGATGATCGCATTATTGACTGCCTCAGTAAGACTAATCAATATGTCTGCATATCTTTCACTGCAGATATGATTTTTTGCAATGATCTCCTTTAGATAAGGTTCTATCATCGCAATATTATTAGTTTTTGATTCGATTGTAAGTACAGCTTTACCCATATATCTTATATCAAATTTGTACTGACATAGTTAGTTAATCTATGCAGTGCGTGTGTAAGTTTACTAATTCGACTTTAACGCTTTATAATATTCGTCTACTAGATATTTGTAATAAGGTCTGAGCTCTGGAGAGATAGATTTATACATTTCTATTTCTGCTTCTCGTTTCTTCAAGTACTCTTGAAGTGATGGAGGCAGCTCTCGTTTCTTGTCTGTTCCAGTCTCTGCTTTACGCTTATTATCAAATTCCCTTTGTCTATCCGCTTTTTCAGCTTCCAAGAGTCTAGTAACGATATCTTGCTGTCGTTTCAGCGTTTCATTATTAAGTTTCTTATTGACGAGGTCTATTTCGATTTTATTCATCTCATCGATGATTTCTTGTAATCCTCCGTCGGTTCCTTTTCCTTGTTCTTGTCTATCCTTTTGAAGGTCTTGTAATGCCTTCCTTAATGCTGCCTGTTTTGCAGCTGCTTGAGCAAAATCTTTAGCGCTTGCTCCTTTTCCATTCTTTTGGCCTTTACCGATTTTATCCAATGACTCTTGCATACCTTGTTGGCCATCAGAGATTTTATCCGAAGGTTCTTTTCCTCCTTTTTTCCCTTTACCTTTTCCTCCTGGCTTATCACACATCTGACTGCCTGGCATACTCGCTGCAGCTTGTTGCTGCATCTGATCCATTGATTCTGCAAGCATAAGAGCAAGATCATTAAGGTTAGTCATCGTTCTTCGCTGATGATCTTTCGATTGCGGTATTTGTCTTTCTTCAAGATTGTCTAAAGACTCTTTGAAGTTGACTTTTACTTCGGCAACTTTCTCTATTACAAAACTCTGTATTTCCGATACTCTATTACTAAGTGCTATTAGACTATCTTCTATTATTTCAAAATCGTCCTTAAGTTTGAACTGGCCTTGTACCAATTCTACATACTTAGGCGTATTTGCTTTTGTTACATTAAGACTATTCGCTAGTCCTTCTTGATCAAACGAAACAGTTACCAAGTTTTCTAACAATTGCCTTATGGCCTTTATGTCTTCTTGTGCTTGCTCTTCCTCCCCTGACTCCATACTAGATTGCAAACTCCCTGCCATTTCCTTCATTTTACCAGCAGCACTCTTTTGAGATTTAGAAGCTCCCTTGCTATCTTGGCTCTTCATCTGCTCTTGACTCTGCTCTTGCTCTTCTTGGATCTCATCCATCTTCTCTTCATTCTCCTCTTTGTCACCCATATCTTTAGGAGCTTCCAATTCTTCATTCTTCTTTTCTAGCTCTTCCATCTCCTTTTCTATCTCCTCCATTTCTTCATTGAGCTTCTCTTGTTCTTTTTCCAACTCTTCCATAGGCTTTTTCGCTTCTTCCGTCTCCTTCGCCAGCTCTTCCTGTTTTTCCGCTAGCTTTTCTAGCTTTTCGATCGTCTCTTTCATTTCCTTCTCCACCTCTAGCGTTTTATATAGCTCTAGTAGGCGATCCATCTCCTTTTCTACAGTTTCATTATCCATTTCAAACTGCTCCATCATTTCCAAAGCGCTATCCTTATCCAATTCCTGCATTAACTCTTGGATCTTATCCATTAGTTCTTGCTTCTCTGGATCCAATGCTTCTTCCATCATCTTCTGAAGCTTTTCTTGCTTCTCTTTTATTTCTTCTTTCTGCTCATCAAACTCCTCTTGCTTCTCCATATTCTCATCCATCTTATCCTTCGCCTCTTGAAGTTTCTCTTGGATTTCTTTTTGCTTTTCGAGCAACTTCTCTAACTCTTCTTTATCCTGCCAGTCTACCTCTTTTTTCGTCAAAAGCTTTTCTCTTAACTTCTTGAACTCTTCTTGCATTTTTTTTGCATTCTCAGAAGCCTTCTTGAGGTTCTCTTTAATTTCTTCTTCGTTAAGTTGTTCTTCTTCCTTAAATTCTTCCAAGGTTGGCTTTTCAAAATTCATTACACCCGTCTTAGCAAACTTACTTCCATTCACAGCATCATTATCAGACACTTGAAAAAAGTATGTAAGCCTATCACCCGCTACAAGTCCAAGTTCGTTGACATCGACCATATGATCATACTGTAATTCCTTTACTTTAGGATTACTCAAGTTTACAACTTCCGTCTTCTTATTTCTGCCTCCTTTATCAACAATGGTATAGTGGAAATTAAGTGTATTGATCTTATAATCATCAGATGCTCTACCTACGAAATACATAATGTTATTCTCAGTGCTATCCTTAAATTGCTCTACGCTAATAGTTGGGTGTTGATCTTTCACTACATTAATAGCATAGCTAATAGAATCAGGAAGTGGAATCTGATTATTGCTCATATAGAGCATATAACGACTATCTTCTCTGAGTTTTTTTGAGTATCTATAATAGTTCTCATCCTTACGTTCTGTGGCAATGGGTTCTCCTTTGCCAAACTTCAGTGAGATATCATCTGTATACTTAGTATTAAATTCCCAAACGGCTTTGGTACCTTCTGGCACTGACATATCACCTATATTACGTAATGTCTCATCCTTTCGTCCAATGTAGCCAGGGTAATCTAGTTTGATTGAGAAATCACTAAGGTTAGGTTTTCTTAAAATTTTCAGTGTATTTGTTGCATCCGTCACTGATCCGGCAAACACTCTAAATTCAGTGTCTTTCTGTACGTTTCTAAAGTCATAGCTAAACTTGTTGTTAGCTATCTTATTCATCTTGTATTGAAAGCCATCTACCTCGATAAATGTCTCATTAGGCAATACAGATCCATCTACTGTTACTTCTAAGTTATAGTCCTGGTATTGTACTACTGAAAATTCAGAGTTTTGAACATTAAATGAAAATGGCGCCTCTCGCTCAAACTCTTTGTTATTATTCATTATCCTATACGTGCTATCCTTTATAATACTAGGGGCCATAAAAATCAGACCTAAGAATAAAAGAAACGGAGGAAGTGCGTACTTGAGATATTGCTTGTTTTTACTTAAATCTATAGCTGACTTAAACGGTACAGGTTTGATCTCAAGAGTCTTCTGCTCTATACTTGCGTATAATAGCTCTTTTTGCTCCGATGTACCTTCTTGCTCTTTAAGTTGCAGTACGTTGATTAGCTTATCTTGTACTCCTGTAAAATGATTGCCAATGATTGAGGCGGCTTTCTCATGCGATATGACACTACCTAACCTAAAATATTTGGTCAATGGTAATAATACCCAATATCCTAAAGCAAAAATTGAAATCGCGATAAAGCCATAGAATATAGCTTTTCTTACTCCCATATCGAAGTAAAAATTATGCTCCAAAATGTTGAATAATAAGAATAAACCCAAGAGTAGACCTAAAGAGTATAATCCTCCTTTGATTAGTCTATTAATGTAGAACTTACGTATGAAGCTATCTAGCTTCTGTATTAGGAGATTATAATTGTCTATCTGCATCTGCTTGTACCACGTTTTTATTGGACTATAACATAAACGAAAAGCCCATCTCTATAATTCCAAAAATCGGAGATATTAGCGACATATGCCACTTTTCGTGAAGTATAATGTCTTGGTAATAACGATTATAAGCCACTTACTAACACTTTGCCGCTGTAACTGGGCTTAATTAATAAACGGATTTACCGTATTCTCAGTATTCTTCCACTTTAAAAACAGACGCTTTAACAATTACTGTTCAAATATAGTTGTATTGCTCTACCCTAAAAAGAGTAAACCAACCCCACACCATTACCCATTATTTTTAAATTTAGTTCACCTCCGTACGAACCACCTACTTCATTTTCAGCATAGTCCATAATATCGCGAACTTTACCTTTTCCTTTGGCATTAAATATTATACCTACAGTACCTAGTACAGATCCAGTAATCACGGATAACCCTCCAAGAATAACATATCCCAATCCATCCCAACTTCCAACATTGGCACCGACCGCAATTAATGCGGCTCCTCCTCCTAGAAAGCCTAGACTAGTGTACCCAAATCCTTTACCAACTTTTATGTTTCTCTTTCCACTCATATAGTGATTATACAGATCTACATCACTTTTAATAAAATTCATAATCTCTTGTTCTCTTTGGGATTCAGCAGTATTTTGACCAAAGACATCTTCCTGTGCAGACAACGATATAGTAAGTAACATGAAAAGCAGGAGTATAGATAATTTCATTATTTGCCTCATTTGTTTCTGATTAGTAAAGTAAGTTAAAAGAAAAAACCAAAGCATCAGCACCGATAAGATACTGAAGTGATTTAAAAAACTAGTGTTAAAGTTAGTTGTAAGTGCTTGTTTTTCAAGATGAAGCAGTTTTTGAAATTCATAGCCATAGATATGGGTTGATAAAATGCTGAAATATTGAGAATCAATGACTTGCTAATCAATTAACAATACGTTCTTAAATCACTTCATTAATAAGACTTAGTGTAATAGCGGTTAAATCTAATATTTAGAAATATGGATGCTAATAGCTCTAGTTAATAATCATTACATTTTATAGTGTGAAAAATTCCGAGCACCGTTTTGTAACTTTACTATTCACTTTAAATGCCCCAATTGCTTTCTCTATAGTCTCTATGTGTCTTAATAGACAAGTGGTTTTCTATTCTCAAATGTAAACTCGCCACCCCTCCTGATTTAGGAAAATTTATTTTAAAGATCACCTATTTTAGGGATCTGTAGCATTTGTTGCAGGACCAAAGCATATTAATGGATAACACTAATAAACAAGTCAGTGCATATTCAAGACCTCCTGCCTTACACATTAGAAAAATATATTAAGTATTTTTGCCGATCAATTTTGTTTAAATAAGTAATCTATGATCAATATCACACTTCCAGACGGAACAGTAAGACAGTATGATGCAGGATCATCAGCGATGGATGTCGCTATGAGCATCAGTGAAGGACTAGCGAGAAATGTACTCTCAGCTACAGTAAATGGTGAAGTTTGGGATGCTACCAGACCTATTAACGAAGATGCAAACCTTACGCTTCACACATGGAAGGATAAAGAAGGCAAATCCACATTCTGGCATTCATCAGCTCATATACTCGCAGAAGCTATAGAAGCATTATATCCAGGCACCAAATTTGGTTACGGTCCAGCAATAGATACTGGTTTTTACTACGATATCGACACTGGAGATAAAGCGCTTACACCAGACGACTTTAAGAAAATAGAGGATAAATTCTTAGAACTAGCTCGTCAGAAAAACTCTTTTGAGCGAACAGAAGTCAGCAAAGCTGATGCCTTAGCCTATTTTACTGAGAAAGGTGATGAGTATAAAATAGAAACGATCAACGAGCTAGAAGATGGTCAGATCACATTCTATAAGCAAGGAAATTTTACTGACCTGTGTAGAGGGCCACATATCCCCAACACTTCACCGATCAAAGCTGTAAAGGTAATGAGTCTTGCAGGTGCCTATTGGAAAGGAGACGATACGCGACAGCAATTGACTAGAGTCTATGGAGTCACATTTCCTAAAGCAAAAGAACTAAAAGAATACTTACACCTCCTTGAAGAAGCTAAAAAGAGAGACCACAGAAAACTAGGTGCAGAACTTGAGTTATTTATGTTTTCTGAAAAGGTAGGAGCAGGATTACCTATATGGTTACCCAAAGGAACACAAATAAGAGAACGCCTACAAAACTTCCTCAAAGACGAACAAGAAAAGCGTGGATATCAAATGGTATCAACACCTCATATTGGACACAAAAACTTATATGTTACCTCAGGTCACTATGAGAAATATGGAGAAGATAGCTTCCAACCGATCAAAACACCGAGAGAAGGAGAGGAGTTTTTATTAAAGCCAATGAACTGTCCTCATCACTGTGAGATATTTGCGCATAAGCCACACTCCTACAAAGAGTTGCCAATGCGAATTGCTGAGTTTGGTACTGTATATAGATACGAACAGTCAGGTGAATTACACGGTCTATCAAGAGTTAGGGGATTTACTCAAGATGATGCACACATATTCTGTATGCCTAGCCAACTCAAAGAAGAGTTTCTCAATGTATTAGATCTTACTAAGACTGTACTAAAGAAAATGGGCTTTGATGATTACACGGCTCAAATATCACTACGTGATCCAGAGACACCATCAAAATATATTGGATCAGATGAAAACTGGGAAGCAGCCGAAAGTGCAATCATTGAAGCGACTGCAGAATCAGGACTTCAGACAGTCACTGCTCTTGGAGAAGCCGCTTTCTACGGTCCTAAGCTAGACTTTATGATCAAAGATGCCTTAGGTAGATCTTGGCAGTTAGGTACCATTCAAGTAGATTACAACCTACCGGAAAGGTTTGAGTTAGAATATACTGGATCAGATAATGCACCACATAGACCAGTGATGATTCACAGAGCACCTTTCGGATCTATGGAAAGATTTATGAGTATTCTGATAGAACACACTGCTGGTAAGTTTCCGTTATGGTTAACTCCTGATCAATTTGCATTATTACCTATATCCGATAAGTACAATGCTCTTTGCGAAGAAATAAAACTAAAGCTAGCTAAACATGATATCCGTGGATATGTAGATTCTAGAGCAGAATCTATCGGCCGTAAGATCCGTGATACGGAAGTAAACAAGATACCTCTCATGATGATCGTAGGAGATAAAGAGGCTGAATCTAACACACTCTCTGTGCGTAAGCAAGGAGATGGTGATGTAGGTAGTATGACGGTAGAAGAATTTGTGACTTACTTCCAGGGTTTAGTAGACGCTGAATAATAAAGTCTTCTCAAAATTAAAATCGCTCTTCACCTTAAAATGAAGGGCGATTTTTGTTTGAGCTATAACTAGCCTACTTCATATCAAATTTTGCAATGCGAAGAATGTTAACAAATCACACATGAGATTACTAAGATAACCATCAAAGCTTAGGGTTTTCCACTATATATCTATCCTTCTCTAATCTCTATATTTACACCACCAATCCCTAGGGAGTGATAAGAATACTTAAGCACTTACAATTATCTGTTTAAAGTAAAGCCTTATCACCCCATATCTAGAAGACATTAACAACATTTTAATAACGTTATTTGCTTTCAATATTATCCAATTAATATATCTTTGCATCTGCACTATATTCTCAATATCAAGAAATTATACATTATGAAAAAATTTACTTTATTATTAACAATGATGATCGCCATGCTCTCAACCCAAGCGCAAGAGGTCAGTACTGATCAATGGACAATTGTAACAAAAACCAGTGCTACTTGGTGCAGCAATTGCGGATCATGGGGTTGGGATTTATTTAAAGATCTTATAGACGATAACCAAGACAAAAACGTAATTGTTTGGTCCTCACATAATAGTGGCGACCTAGATAACGAAGCTTCAATAGATATTAATAACGGTTGGGGGTCTGCAGGTCAACCACAATTTTTTGTGAGTAGTGATGACTTTAACGTAACGTCAAATAACACTCAATCTGCTAGAACACAAATTAACAGTTATATAGATGCACTTTTAGGGTTTAGCGCTTTGGCTGGAGTTGGTGTAGATGCTACTTATGACGGACAGACACTTAGTGTAACTGGTAAAGCTGAATTTTTCACAGGATTGGAAGATGGAAATTATCATTTAGCTTTCTACCTCTTAAAAGATCATGTAGAAGCCAACCAAGCATCTGTAGGTGCTAACGCAGACCATAGATTCGTATTGACAGATAAAATAACGGAATCGTCATTCGGTGATCAAATAGTACAAGGTGCCGTAGCATCAGGGGCCACTTACACAGTAGAGGCTTCTAAAGAAATAGCAGATGTCGATTTAGAAAATGATGAAGTGATCGCAATTCTATGGAATCTTAGAAACGATGGTGTCTATGCCTTCTTTAATGCCAATAGAAATCAGATTACTGACGCGGCGACTTCTGCAGCAGTAGATATTACTGGTATATCAGATATTACGACAAGACAAACTGAAGACCAAGTAATAGTTGATATCACTACAAATCAGAACCTTGGTGAAATCAAGTCAAGATTAGTCAGTGTAACTGGTCAAATAATAAAAACTGAATCTGTCCAAGCAATCAATGGAAAGAATCAAGTCAGATTTAACACAAATAATCTAACTGCTGGAACTTACTTCATTCAGATGTCTGTAAACGGTAAAATACATACAGAAAAAGTAATTGTACTGTAAAATAAAAGTTACCCCTTTTAGGTATACTGACTCTAAGTGAGTGTATCGAAAAAGCTCAAGCAAATTAATTTGTTTGAGCTTTTTTTATGTGACATTAGTTACACTATTCAATGAGCTCTTTCATTGTGTTTACCAAGTATAGCCTCTATCTTTGCTAAACAAAATACTCATCTAGTTAACTTGGTTCTATGGAGGATATGATTTTATATGATAGGTTGCAGTTTGCGTTCACTATCACTTTCCATTATATATTCCCACAATTAACTATGGGACTATCACTGATTATTGTCTATTTCAAAGGACAATTTCTTCGCACGCAAATAGAAAAATATAATGATGCTGCTAAATTCTTTATGAAGATATTTGCAGTGAATTTCACTATGGGCGTTATTACTGGGATACCAATGGAATTTCAGTTTGGTACGAACTGGGCAAAATTTTCTGAGCTTACTGGAGGCATTATAGGACAGACACTTGCTATGGAGGGTTTGTTCTCTTTTTTTCTAGAGTCTTCATTTCTGGTACTCTTTATTTTTGGTGAAAAATTAATGGGTCCTAAGCTCCATTTTTTAACCGCCTTCTTAGTGTTTCTTGGTTCTTGGGCAAGTGGATATTTTATATTAGCTACTAATGCTTGGATGCAACATCCTGTTGGATATGAGATTCTAGAAAATGGAAAATATGTATTAAAAAATTTCTCTGCTTTGTTTAGCAACCCTTGGTTATTACCTGCATTCCTTCACAATCAGATGGCCTCTCTAGTTACTTCTTCCTTTGTAGTTGCAAGTATTGGCGCTTTCTATCTACTCAATAAGTCACATCTTGAATTCGGTAAACTCTTTCTAAAAACAGGAGTTGTTTTTGGGTTGGTGTCTAGCTTACTCGTGGCCTTTCCTACAGGAGATTGGAATGCCAAAAATGTAGCCAAATATCAGCCTGCCGCGTTTGCCGCGATGGAAGGTATTTTCGAAACTGAACATGCTGGTTCTGAAATAGTCTTGATTGGTCAACCGAATATGGTAGAGAAAAAACTAGACAACAAAATCGCAGTTCCCAATGTGCTTAGTTTTTTAACCTATCAGGATTGGAACAAACAAATTCTTGGAATGGATAGATTTCCAGAAGAGGAGCTACCTACGAATGTTCCTGGACTTTACTATTCATATCATATTATGGTAGGTCTAGGTACTATATTTATTGGGGTGATGGCTTTGGCATTTTTCTTCCTTTTAAGAAAAAAGTTATTTCACATACGACCTTTACTTTGGGGCATCATGGTTTTAGCACCATTCGCTTACATTGCAAACATTACAGGATGGTACGTTGCCGAATTAGGTAGACAGCCTTACCTAGTGTATGGGCTATTACAAACCAGTGAAGGTGTCTCTCCTACCGTTTCATCCGGAAACACCTTATTCACATTACTAGGGTTTATTGGACTTTATATCTTACTAGGGATTCTGTTTTTAGTTCTTGTAGGAAAAACAATTTACAAAGGACCTGTTGTTCAAAATCATTAGATCATGGAAATATTTTGGTATATAACTATTGCTGTTATTTTGGCAATGTTCTTCATTTTAGATGGCTATGATTTTGGTGCAGGAATCATTCATTTATTTTTTGCAAAGACAGAAAAAGACAAAGAGGTAATCGCTAAGTCCGCTGGATTATTTTGGGACTCCAATGAAGTTTGGTTAGTAGCAGGAGGAGGTATGCTTTTTATGGCATTCCCAACATTTTATGCCTCTGTATTTAGTGGCTTCTATTTACCACTAATCATTGTACTTTGGCTTATTATGTTGAGAGCTATAGGTCTAGAGTTTCGCAATCAATTCCAATTTCCTATGTGGAAAGATATTTGGGATCGATCTTTTGGCGTTTCAAGTTTATTACTTGCATTGTTTTTTGGAATTGCATTAGGAAATATTGTCCGAGGTGTCAACTTGGGAGGTGTAATAAAAGGTACCTCACTATATGAAAGTCAATACTTCTTCTTACCCCTTTGGGATAGCAGTTTTAGTCCTATGTGCGAATCTCCTGGAGTCATCGATTGGTTTACGATTATCATAGGTTTTATTTCCGTGATCACTTTAGCCATTCATGGTGCTAATTGGATTATCCTTAAAACCAACTCTTCTATCAATCTAAACTTGAAGTCTCTTATATTTAAATTGAATATCGCTTTAACCATCTTAACTATTGTTTCCTTATCGGTATGGAAAAATATTAACCCGGAGGCGTTAGATAATTTTTTAGAGAAGCCCTTTTTCATCATTTTTCCTATTCTCTATTTCTCTGGAATAATTGGATTGTTTTTTATAAAAAAGATTAAAAATGACCTAGTCCCATTTCTGCTTTCTTCATTACTTATTCTAGGCGGTATTACTTCGTCTTTAGCATCCCTGTTTCCTGTCATTCTACCATCTACTAACGATGTAAATGAATCATTAACGATTTATAATACTACCACATCCGAGTATGGATTATCTGTTGCTCTTAATTGGGTCGTAGTAGGTTTGATTCTTTTAGTTATATACTTTATAGTACAAAAGAGAATGATGTCAGGAAAAATAGATGATATGGATTATGGTCATTAATGTCTAAACGTAAAATTCATACATGACAGAATCATTAATTTCTTTAATAAGTATTGTCATTGGATTATTGGGATCTCACTTGACCGCTTACTCTATTCCAAAGTACTCTTATGGCTTTGTGGGGAATACTATCGCTGGTGTCTTTGGTAGTATTTTCATTATCAAATCTTTAGGTAGATTAGGTTTTGATCCAATTTCTATAATGGATGCAGGAAGTACCAATTGGTCCTTATGTATTCTTAACTTTGTGGTATCATTTATTGGGGGAGGCCTATCTCTATTATTTATAAAGAAGCTTCAAAATAGATTAGAGTCGAAAGAAAAATTTAATATGAATTCAATTAATACATTTAGAGTAATAAGCTTCTTAGAAGGATTGTCATATATCCTTTTATTGTTTATAGCAGTACCTCTCAAGTACTTAGCAGATCAAGGTAGTATGGTCAAACTCTTAGGAATGCCACATGGAATATTATTTATTACATACATAATATTGGCTCTCATAATTAGAGCTAAAATGAAATGGAATATCCAAACCACGCTGCTTGTATTAGTAGCTTCATTACTTCCGTTCGGTACATTTTATATCGACCGAAAGTTCTTTAGTCATAAATAAACACATCTATTCAACGTATGCCTTACGCCTTACGATAGCATACTTCCCATCTCCTATATCAATATAGCCTTGATCATAGCAGAAATAGTATACCTTCCCTGCTTTGGTTTCATACAGGTTAGTAAAATAGCTAAATTTAAACCCCTTATCTAATAGCTCAGTCTTAGTTGTTTTTGCTTTACCGTTGGGATTAAGCATAGCTAGTATTCTCCTATTTTTACGAAGCATATTATTTACATTACGCATAAAATTGGTCGAATCTCTATTGTTTTCGTTGTGGTGGGCGGTCCTGCATTGGTCCGAGCAAAACCTTTTGTCCGCTCTACCATGGAACTTATCTCCGCATACCGCGCATTTCTTTTGTGTCATAGCATTCTCGTTTGTATACGTTTACAAATTACGGAATTATATTGAGCTATATAAAAAGTCCATCAGAATTGAACATCTTTGATCCTAATTACCTTTACACCATATATGTCTATTTATAAGTATTACTCTAAAGATGACGCACTGAAAGTGCTGCAGAAGTACTGTGTATACCAAGATCGGTGTCATAGTGAAGTGCGGACGCGATTGCTCAAGCTTAAAATATATGGTGACGATCTCGAAGATATTATCGTAGATCTCATCGAAGATGATTTTCTCAACGAGGAACGATTTGCTAGGGCTTTCGTCAGAGGCAAATACCGAATGAAGTCTTGGGGAAGGTATAAGATCGAGAGAGCGCTAAAAGAAAAGCGAGTATCAGAATATTGTATTCGCAAAGGAATGGAAGAAATCTTAGAAGAAGAATATCTGGAAAATTTAGAACGAATGCTTCGTAAGAGAATAGATATCAGACCCTCTTCTAACGAGCGAATGCTAAGTATGGAGTTGATGAAATTCGCTCAGTCTAAAGGCTACTTTTATGAAGAAGCTAAAGGTATCGTGGGTGCATTAGCAAGAGAACGATATAAAAAATAACAACTCAAATCTGATCAACCGCTCCAACCTTCTCTATCTAAACTTCTATACTGTATAGCTTCCGCAAGGTGCTCTATTTTGATATCCTCGCTACCAGCAAGATCTGCTGCTGTGCGTGCTACCTTCAATATACGATCATACGCTCTAGCGGATAACTGCAATTTGGTCATAGCTGTCTTTAATAACGTAACACCCGCAGTACTGAGTGAACATACATCTCTTACCATTCGGCTAGGCATCTGTGCATTACAATGTACCTCTTCGTACTCTTCAAAGCGCTTTTGCTGTATCTCTCTTGCTCTTATTACTCTCTTGGTAATATCTTCACTGGATTCACTTTTATATTCATGACTCGCTAGTTCCTCATAAGATACAGGAGTCACTTCTACGTGTAAATCTATACGATCCAGTAAAGGGCCTGATATTTTATTAAGATACCTCTTTACTATTCCAGGACCACAAGCACAGTCTTTTTCTGGATGATTATAATATCCGCAAGGACATGGGTTCATACTCGCTACTAGCATGAAGCTCGCTGGATAATCTACCGATATCCTCGCTCTAGAGATAGTCACCCTTCGCTCCTCCATTGGCTGACGCAGTACCTCTAGTACAGATCTTTTAAACTCTGGTAACTCATCCAAAAACAATACACCGTTATGCGCTAATGAAATCTCTCCTGGATTAGGGTTAGAACCTCCTCCCACTAAAGCTACGTCACTTATCGTATGATGCGGCGATCGAAATGGTCGCTCTGAAATCAAAGAAGCGTTACTTCCTAACTGACCAGCGACACTATGTATTTTAGTAGTATCCAATGCCTCGGTCAAAGATAGTGGCGGTAGTATCGTTGGTAATCTTCGAGCTAGCATAGTCTTACCGGCACCAGGCGGTCCAATCAAGATTACATTGTGTCCTCCTGCAGCAGATATTTCTAATGCTCGCTTGATATTCTCTTGGCCCTTTACATCATTAAAGTCTACACTATACTTTTCCTTATTCTCCTTAAACAATTCCCTTGTATTGTGTTCTTCAGCTTTGAGATCTAAGCTGCCATCTAAAAAAGCAACTGCTTCTCTAAGATTTTGTATACCATATACTTCTAGATTGTCGACTATAGCCGCTTCTGACGCATTTTCTCTAGGCAGTATTATTCCTTTATAGCCTTCTCTTCTTGCCTGTATTGCTATGGGTAGTGCTCCTTTTATTGGGCGTAAGTCGCCATCTAGTGCTAGTTCTCCCATTATCAGATAATCTGCTAGCTTCTCATCGGAGATCTGCTTCGTAGCTCCTAGTATACCAATAGCTATAGGCAAATCATACGCTGACCCTTCTTTCCTTATGTCTGCAGGAGCCATATTGACAATGAGTTTGAGCCTTGGCAATTTGTATGATATGTTTTTTATCGCCGCTTCTATTCTAGAAAAACCCTCCTTTACCGCATTGTCGGGTAGTCCTACGAGATGATAAAACTGTTTGCCTGCCATTACTGTGCCACCAGCATTTACTTCTACTGTGATCGTCTGTGCCTCTACACCTTGTACTGCACTTGCATATGTTTTTACGAGCATACTTTTATCTTAATTCCATTCTATATGATTGCTAAAATACAATAATATCTCTGCACAGACTTAGACTTTTACAATTGACAATTTCAATATGTCTATCTTTGTCAAATGAAATTAATTAAATCGACTTTCTATTTCACTCTACTTGCATTAATACTAGTAGGTTGTTCTACATTACAAATTAATACTGCTGCTGACGACAATGAAAGCAAAGCCACGGATGCCATTAATAGTGTTATAAAGAATGGATTGGTAGTTATATTTCCTACTGAATACAAAAAAGAAAAAGCATTGATCAACTTTGCTAAATCTAAACCTACAATTCAAAAGGAAATAAAAAAACTTCGCAATAAAAGAAGAGAAAGATTAAAAATCTGGCAAGAGGCTAAAGGAAGCTACACTTTCTCTAAATTGAGCATCGTTCCAGATTCCCTTCTTAAGTCTTATATTTCTAATCCTGTTGACACTTATGTAATTGGATCTGATGGAGAATTAAACAAAGAAAGCCTATCAGATATATATGTACTATTTACAGAGTATGGTGGTTTTGAAATTAAACAAAATGGTCGTTTCGTTGCCAATCCATTTCCTAACAAAGCAAGTCCAGCAGTAGGTTCGGCAATTAGACATTTTATAGGTCTTCAATCCGAAGAAAAAAGCGTGACACGCTTTTTTACTGAGTTGGATAAAAAGTTACAATCCTATTACAGCTCCTATAACACAGAAGGAACTAATTTCCCAGAATAGATTTTATATTATATAGACTATAATAAGCAATGGAAGAAATAACAGTAACAATAATAGATAGAGAAGGAGAACCTCATGAGATAGAAGTACCCCTCGGTGTTGACCTCAACATGATGGAAGTAGCCAAAGCGTCTGAACTACCCGTAGAGGGTACTTGTGGAGGAATGGCATTATGTGCATCTTGTCACTGCTATGTAGAAAGTGATCATGATATTTTTAATAGGTCAGATGACGAAGAAGATATGTTAGACCAGGCTTTCTTTGTTGAAGATAATAGTCGTCTCGGTTGTCAGATAAAAATTCGAGAAGATATAAATGGCTTAGTCGTAAGATTGGCTCCAGTGAATACAGACTAAAAAGTTAATAGCTTGAAGAGTGTTATTTTTTTTCAAAACAACTCTCCTTGAATTCCGAAGCTATCTGGGTTTTCCAATGCCAATAATTGTTGCTTGACATGAAGACCAAGTGCAAACCCTGTTAATGCTCCGTTAGCCCCAATCACTCTATGGCATGGTACCACGATTGGGATTGGATTTTTACCATTGGCCAACCCTACTGCTCTCGATGCTCCTGGACTATTGAGGTGTTTAGCTATGTCACCGTATGACCTCGTTTGACCACATGGTATGGTAACTAGATAGGACCATACGGATTTAAAAAAATCACTATATCCATCCCAATCAAGAACTACTGTAAACTCCTTTCGATTCCCTTCAAAATATTCTTTAAGTTCTTGCGCTGTTTGCTCAGTAAAAGTATTTGATATTCTCGATTCTTCTTCTTTTTTTTGGCTCAGCACCTTAATCGAACTTAGACCTGTGTCTGATGCTTCTATGAGCAAATGACCAATGGGGGACTCTATGACTTGGGTATATTCCATTACAATAGACTCAACTGATCGGCGCCAAACTGTCTTACTAGTCTATCAAAAACATCAGGGAACATTGAGTTAAATCTACGTGGATGTGTAAAAAAATAATTGATTACTACTGTAGGAATATCTGTCTTATTAAATCCAATCGTCTTCAATATTTTATCTTGAGAATGGTGACCCAGTTCCTCTAATTGCTCCCAAGTAATATGATCTAAATATGTAAAATCTTCTTTAGGAAACACACGCTGAAATGCTTCTGCATATCCGTGCATTGCAATATTATAATGTTCCTCAGGATTGATCATTCCAGGAATAAGATGCTCTAGCGAAAATATAAATACACCATCTTCTATATCTGTTTCAACGGTATGTAAAAATTGATATCTAGGCGTCGGAAAAGGGTGCTTATATAAATAGACTCTATCCATATCACCTAACAAATAGTCTTTCTTCGACATCATCATCTTCACGGCATTAGACGCTACTATGGCTTGAATGTCATCTGGTACCGCGTGGTGCTCACTACCTACGCTTGCAAAAGCTCTTCCGTGCATATACATCACCAGTCTATTATCGTATTTCTGTCTTTGGTCAGGATGTAATGACTTGTAGTATGGATCATATTTTTTAAGCCATGCAGATATCGGAGGATCTAATTCTACAGGGTTGCGTTCATTCCACCAAAAATCAATCTGTCCCTGAAAAATCACCACTGCCGTCGCTATTACTAATGGAACCAAGATCCAAATCATAGCACCTTGGTAACCCAACTCATAACTTAGGTATAATATGCCTAGTATAGTCAATGCAATAGGTAATGACAGTATTCTTGATAGAGAGTGTATTCGCATAGTCTAAATTAGAATTAATAATAAAAAATTCCAAACCCTAAAACGCTTGAGGGTAACCTTTCTACGTTTCAGCATTTGGAATCTATAACGTTCAAAACGCTTTTGATTGTCTACCTCACTCTTCAAAAGAACAAAGTTGACCTTTTACTTTATAAATACTTTCTTATAAATGAGTTTTAGCCGCTTGTATCACTGGTGACTCTGATGCTCCATCACGTGTTATGTATGCAATGATTTCGAGGTGATCAAGATCATATAGAGGTAATGCTGTAGAAGGGATATCAAAAGTATAATTCTTACTAATGATTTCTCCTCCCACTAAATCTGATCCCAATATATCACCTAGTGGTGCAGTAAACATATGGCGAAGTACATGTTCGTGTTCGTAATCTTCTAATATATTACCATTCTCTTCTTGCACATCTTCTATTCCACCTTGAGTTAAAGCTACCACAATATTATATCCACCCGCCAAATCTACTATAGGAGTGAGATCCACTTCTACTGATAATACTCCTGCTGCTTCACTTGCACTAAGGTCGATATTAATCTCTGCTGTTTCTGCTAATTCTTGTTGAATGAGAGGCTCCCAATCATCTACATCAAAAGCTAAAAATGGAGGACCATCAAACAATCTACGATTGATAGCAGCAGCAGGCTTACCTAGAAAAGGTGTATTACTTTCTATTACACGTGAAAATTCTGTGCGGAAGTCATACTTACTCTCCGCTAAAGGTTGAGTAAGGAAGCTACCGTGAATGGCCATTACTACTAACTGTTCTCCATATTCACCCAATAATCTTTTAGCTTCTGCAGCTCCTGTTGGACAATTAGGACACTTAACACCTGTTAGCTCTTGTAAGAGCACTACCCTTACTGTAGAGTCGGTAGGATTGGGATCTATTGGTCCTGTTTGCCCCATTGGTATTACTACCGGTACTTCATCACATGACACTAAAGTCACACCTAGTATGATGACAAAACAGAGTAATAGTTTATTTAAAGTAGCCATTGCTTTATTATTTAGTTCTTAATGATTAAAACTTAATTATCTAAAAATTTGAAGTCATATTAAACCTAACACCAGAGAATGCAGGCTCCAACCTACACACTCCTCCATTACACACTACACCTTCGACTTGCTTAACATATCTAAGAGAAAACCTATTCCCCTTATTGATATATACTGCGCCTACTGTAGGGTACAATATTTTTTTCTTAGCACCATCTGACTCTACAGGTATTTCTGACTTATCAGGATTAGGTGCTACATTATACATTCCACTTAATTCAAATAACCAATGTGGCGCAAGTCCTACCTCTACTAATGCGAATGCCCAACTACCAAAATCTTGATCAGTTACCATATATTGCGACTCCAGTCTAATAGACTTCTTACGAGATATTTTATAAAGTACATCTACAAAAGGTGTTACAGTAGTTACGTTTGGAACCGTTGGCTTCTGTTCGTATACTTCCTGATTATAGTTTTGTAACTGTACACCTCCAGTGATTGTCATTTTTCTACCTCTCTTATATTGTACTTCGACATACTCTTCGTTGTATAACTTATCTCCATCTAGTGTCTGTATGTTAGAGTAGTTTACGTTAGCACTCCAACTTTTATTAAACTTGTATCTAGCATCTACTTGTAGCGCTTGCTCACTCAATAATTGTGTGGCTGGATTATATCTTGATGTTAGCCTATAGGTATTTAATCTATTCATAGGAGGCACGAAATTGACTAGACCAAGGTTGAGCCTCAACGTTGGATCTGACCGGAAATCAAAATTTTCAGTACGCTTTCCTTCAAGGGTCAAACCTAACTTACCAATAGCAAAACCAAATGATGAGTACAATACACTTCCACTCTCCTTGACATATTTACCAAATGTTGGATCTCCTCCAGGTCTTTCTCTTAATGATTCAGGATCGAAGAAAACTTCTGGCGATTTATATGCTGCTTCTACGTACCATGTGAAACCTTTATATGTAAGTGTATTATATATAGTAGATAGGTAGGTATTATAACTTGGCACTACTACATCACCTTTCTCATAATTTTTAATCACATTTACTAATGAGTTTACCGTTTCATCATTATGTGTTCTGTTTACTATTCCTATTCCAGGTGCTAGAGTAATCGGTGACTCTTCATTACCTACAGCCTTAAAGCCCTCTAAGTATGCACCCTTAACATTACCTGCATTTACATCAAATAGAAACTTTTGTCTACCTATAAAACCCTTGATGTTCCAATTTTCACTCAACTTATACTTAACACTACCACCGTATAATGCATTATCTATAAGCTGTGGTCTTACTTCATAAGCTTGATAGATGATACCACTCCCTATCTGATCATAGAGATACCCTGCCTCTATTTGTAACTTGTCTGTAGTTCTCTTTATGAACCATCTGCCTATGCCTTGATCCGTATATGACCCTGTAGGGTTGAGTAGGTTAGAGTTTTGAAACATGTCAAAGCGTACTCCTACATCATAGCCTTTGATACTATAGTTAAGATTGAGCCACATTTCACCTCCTGTTAGTTGCTTATCATACTGAGGTATATTAGCTGCTCCAATCACTGTATCTCTCTGGAAAAAATTAAAATTCGTCTCTAGACTACCAGACAAAACCCCTTGTTCAAATACTGTTTTTTCTTGAGAGTGGGCTGTCGATCCGACAAATAACATCGTGATGAATATAAGAAAGTGCTTCATTATAGTGATTTGATTAAATAGTCTTCACAATATCGATATTTTTAACAGCAATTTAAGCTCAACTGAGTTAATCTATGGAACTAGCCTTTATTAAAATATCGTTATTGTATTTGTATTGACATGAATAATGAATCTTAGTACTTATTATTGCATATCATCTTAAATTGCAAACAAAACTAAAAAATTGATATGAAGCACTTACTTCTAATACTAACAACTTTCGTTTTAATGTCAGCTACTATTACAGGCGACAAAAAAATGCCTAGTGCAGAGCTTAAGACTCTCGAAGGTAAATCTGTAAATATTCAAGACTATCTTGGTAAAGGAAAGCCTGTTGTTGTAAGTTTTTGGGCGACTTGGTGCTCTCCTTGTAAGAAAGAGTTAGATGCAATCAATGATGTATATCCTGATTGGGTAGAAGAATATGGTGTAGAACTAATTGCGATCACAATAGATAATGCTAGAGGTATGGCTAAAGTACCTGGTATGGTAGGTTCTAAAGGGTGGGAATACACAGTACTATCTGACAGTAAGCAAACACTGCAACAAGCTCTTAATTTTCAGACTATTCCACAAACCTTCTTAGTAGATGGTGAGGGTAACATAGTATACACACACAATGGTTATAATCCTGGAGATGAATATGAACTAGAAGACAAAATTGCCGCTCTAGTAAAGAAATAGGACTAGATCTTTAAAAGATAAAGTATAATAGCTCCCTGTTGATAAATCGACAGGGAGTTTTTTTATTCCGTGAGTTGACCCATTACTCGCCTTGTAACCTTTCTATATAATTGAGTACCCTTCCTTTGACAAAACTACTATCTATACAATTTAGCCTAACATCATTACACTGGATATTATATAGCACCTGTTCTATTCGTTATGACTTATCAAACAAAAAAGAGCCTCAACACTAATGTGATGAAGCTCTTTATATATATTTATAAGTTAACTCTACTTACAGAAACACTTAACTTTCGTTTTTCTACGAAAAGCCAAATATTAACTTAAACTGCAAAGCTCTCGCCGCAGCCACATGATCGTGCTGCGTTGGGATTATTGAAGTAAAAACCCTTACCATTAAGACCACCAGAAAATTCCAGTGTTGTATTACATAGGTAAAGAAAACTTTTTAAGTCAGTTACGATCTTCATACCGTTATCTTCGAATACTTGATCGTTCTCCTTGTCCTCATTATCGAAGTCCATCTCATATGTGAGACCAGAGCATCCGCCACTCGTTACCGATACTCGCACAAAGTAATTCTCATCTAATGACTCTTTGGCCATTAGCTCAGTCACTTTCTCTTTAGCGCTATCTGCTATGAATAACATAATGTGAATTTATTTATTATTTAATTTACTTACGCGTTCTTAGACTTATAATCTGCGATTGCGCTTTTAATTGCATCCTCAGCTAATACACTACAGTGTATCTTTACTGGAGGTAGTGCAAGCTCTTCTACGATCGCCATATTATCTATAGCTAATGCTTCGTCAATACTCTTGCCCTTTAACCACTCTGTAGCTAATGAACTAGAAGCTATGGCAGAACCACAGCCAAATGTCTTAAACTTAGCATCTTTGATCATACCAGACTCTTCGTCTACTTCAATCTGTAGTCTCATGACATCGCCACATTCAGGTGCTCCTACGAGTCCAGTACCTACAGCATTGCTGTTTTTGTCTAGTGTACCGACGTTCTTAGGTTTCTTAAAGTGATCTAGTAATTTTTCAGAATATGCCATAATTTGTTTTTTCTATATACTTGTTACGAAAATAAGACCTTATAAGTTCATTATTAATTTATCAAAAGGTTTGACCTTTTGGTAAATCTCGTTGTCAACCTGAGCAGTCGCAATGGTCGAAGGCTAATGTTCTGACCATTCTACGGCATCTAAGTCGACACCCTCTTTGTACATCTCCCATATAGGGCTTAGGTCTCTCATATGATTGACCCCGTTTCCTATTTGTTCGATAGCGATATCTATATCTTCTTCTGTTGTGAATCGGCCCAGACTCATTCTTAAGCTAGAATGCGCCAAGTCATCACCTAATCCTAAAGCAATCAATACATATGAAGGCTCTAGAGATGCAGATGTACAAGCTGAACCAGATGATACACCTATATTTTGGTTAAAGGTCATCATCAGTCCTTCACCTTCTACATGCTTAAATGAGAGGTTGGTAACGTGCGGCATCCTATGCACCTTGCTACCGTTAAGATATACCTCTTCGATCTTACTCAGCTCTCTTTCGAGTTTATCTCTTAATCCTGATAATCTTATAGCTTCTTCTGCCATTTCAGCTTTCGCTAGCGCTGCTGCTTTTCCGAAACCGACGATGCCTGGCACATTAAGCGTACCTGATCTCATACCTCTCTCATGTCCACCGCCATCCATCTGTGCAGTAACCTTTACTCTAGGATTCTTTCTGTTCACATAAAGTGCTCCGACGCCTTTAGGGCCGTACATTTTGTGACCAGTAAATGCCATCAAATGAATACCTAATTCCTTAGGATCTACTGGTATCTTACCGACCGCTTGGGTCGCATCACTCATGAAAAGAACGCCTTTACGAGCGCAGATCTCACCTATCTCCTTCATAGGTTGTATAAGACCTGTTTCGTTATTGGCATACATGATAGAAACGAGTATCGTCTTATCAGTGATAGCGTCTTCTAATACTTTTAAATCGACTAAGCCCTCTCTATCGACGTCTAGATATGTGACTTCACCACCCATTTTTTCTACTTTTTTACAAGCATCTAAAACAGCTTTGTGTTC
>CALKJD010000012.1 GCA_937995755.1 uncultured Saprospiraceae bacterium
GTCTCGAATATGATTTATATAAAATTCTTCAATCATTCCTGGAAAGTAAGGCTTATTGTAAAGGCATTGAAAATCTTCGATGTCAGTATTTCTATTGATTATCATTGTCGTATGTTCCTCAAATTCGTCGGTATACGATTGTATCTTACCGTCCAATATAGAATAGTAAATCAATAAACTGATATTTATAATTAACATCAGAACTATAGAAAATTGGTAGCTTTTCATGGATAGGTAATATTTTTTCTTTGACCAGAAATATTATCGATCCAAACTGCAGTGATACTATCATATTTTTCAGGAAGACATTGATCCGAATTGTACAAGGTTTTAATACCACTATGATAAACATAGCCTTCAGTAATATTTTGGAAATGCCCAATATCCAATTCAAATTGAGTAGTACTATCATTCTTAATCAGATTGGATATGAAAGGGCGAAACTCTAATGCCGATTTATCTTTAATATAATTTTCTAGATCTAGTCTAGTTTCTTTATCGCCTTGTCTGTATAACTCTCCTTTTTTTTCTAAAGAATCCATTATCGAAAAGTAGTTTTGGATGATAGATCTCTTTGCTTTTGTATTGCAAGAATAGCATTCTAAGCGTGTCATACAATCTATTTCGCTATGTAGTGTCTGTATCCGAGACACTTGCCAAATAGAAGCGATGATTAACAATAAGATTGTGAAGTATTTGAGCATATATGAGCGATAGTATGTTTGGGGACCTAGGAAATGTAATACTTAAACCTTGCAATATTTCGCAATGACTTTAATAAAAGGCATTTTTGCAGTCTAATATTGTATAGATATACTCAAGGATATGAAGATAACAGCTGTAACCATCAAAGGTCTAGAAGAAGTACTCGCTCAAGAATTAATAGATCTAGGAGCAAAAGATATAGAAATAATGCATAGAGCAGTTGGTTTTCATGGAGACCAAGAGATGCTTTATAAAGCTAATTTTTGGTTAAGGACAGCGATTAGAGTCTTAGTGCCTATACATGAGTTTACCGTGCGAGATGAAGAAGATTTGTATAATAAGGTATTCGCTTTACCTTGGGATGAGTATATGGATATTGATCAGACTTTTTCTATTGATGCGGTGGTATCGTCTCACCAATTTACACACTCCAAGTATATAGCACTTAAGACCAAAGATGCATTAGTAGATAAGTGGCGAAAGTTAGAAGGAAGAAGACCTGATGTAAATACTTTAACGCCAGATGTCAAGATACATGTAAGGATATACAATAGTGAAGTAACGGTCTCTCTAGACAGTTCGTCAGATTCGCTACATAGAAGAGGGTATAGGACCCACTCTGTACCTGCTCCGATTAATGAAGTGCTGGCAGCAGGTATGATCTTGCTTTCTGGCTGGGATAAGAAGACTACTTTCCTAGATCCTATGTGTGGATCAGGAACTATCGCTATGGAAGCATTGACGCTTGCTGCAGGTAGGCCTCCGCAGGATAAAGACCGTCGATTTGGATTTAAACAATGGAAAGACTTTGATAGCGACCTTTGGGATAAGGTTACAGACGTAGAAGTAGATTATAGTGACCTACCCAAGATTATTGCTAGAGATAGAGGCCTCAGACCACTCAAGGCTACAGAAATGAATATAGCCCATTTAGATTGGTTAGATTATATCACGGTGGAGAAGAGTGACTTCTTTAGATCTGAGCAATCAGATGAGAAGTACCATATTGTTATGAATCCACCTTATGACGAACGACTCAAAGAACGAGATATCACTGAGTTTTATCAATTTATTGGAGATACACTTAAGTCTGCGTATGCAGGATCTGAAGCATGGGTTATTGCTGGTCATGAAGATGCACTGAAAAGTATCGGTTTGCGTGCATCGCGACGAATATCACTGATGAACGGACCTATCCCTTCTAAATTCTGTAAATTTGAAATGTATGTAGGGACCAGAAAGACTAAAGTCAAAGACAAGTCCGATAAAGATTACGATAAAGGAAACCAAGATAAAAGAAAGGACCGAGGAAGTAAAGATAAAGAATGGAGTAATGATTACGATAGAAGTAGTAAACGAAAAAGCTACAATGAAGGTAAAGAAGATAAAGAGTGGAGTAATGACTATGATCGAGGCAGCAAACGCAAAAGCCACGATAAAAGTAATGAGGAGAAAGACTGGAGTAAAGATTACGAGAAACGAAATAATGACAAAAGCAACGATAACGACAATGACAAAACTAAGCGCAAAAACAATGATAGCGCTTTTGATATTCCTTGGTAGCCACATATTAGTGGTCGCTTCAGGGCAATCTGGTGGTCCTTGTTTCGATATACTTAAGGTGCCCTTGGATAATAGCTATAATATTACCGATCACCTACGTGTGAGTGCAGATCGACACGGCGCATTACATTTGAGTTTATCAAAGTATCAGTTTGTAATCGATATGGATGAAAAGCGAGCAGAAATTCAACAGTTAGTCAATTTGCCAAATCTAAATAATAACGCTTGGACGAAAGAATGGAAATCGTCAGACTTACCTATATTTTGTAGGGCAGAACATTTGATTCAAAAGCAGTCTGGTATTGCATTTAGGTTTAGATTGGGCTCTCTTGATTATGTTAATGCTTTAGAAGGCAAGTAGTTGTCCATTTTCACAATATAGAATTTAAGATCGTTTCCATTTTATATTTATCTTTGATACAAATCACAATATAACATACTTATGAAATCAATATTAAACTTAAGATATCTGCTAGCCTTGGTTGTAGCAATGACTTTAATTTCATCCTGTGGTAAGGACGATGAAGTAACTGGATGTACTGATTCGGAATCTGAAAATTACAATCCTGACGCTACGAAGTCTGACAATAGCTGTGTATATGCTCGAGATCAATTTATAGGTAATTATATGGGTAGTATGACCTTCAAAAATCTTGGAGATTTGTTAGATCAAGATACTTTGGCATTTTCCATTACACCAGGAATAGCAAATGCTAATGAAGTATTGGTTGGAGTAACCATCCAAAGTATTCCAGTTTTCTTAAATGGAGTTGCCAACGGTGATTCTATATTAGTTGATGATGTATATAATCTTCCTGATGGAGGCGTGATAAACTCATTCTTGACGGGTATGCCATTGGATGTATACTTCTCAGGAGGTGTAGGTACTATGGATGATGGAGCTACTGTCGAAGGGAAGCTAGATATAGTATTTAAGTCTGATGGAATTGATGATATTCCAGATGAAGCAACTTTAAAAGGAACTCGTCTGTAACAATAGCTGAAAGTAAAATAAACGAAGCCTTCAAGTATTTGCTTGAGGGCTTTTTTTGTTTCAAGGGTTTGACTAACTTGACTTTGAAGAAAATGTGATGATGAGTAGAGATTGACTTTTTTTAATAAAATCTACCCCAACATGAATATCCGTACAGTTTTAATGTTTTTGACTATGCTTACTCCAATGATGATGGATGCCCAATCTGACTTAGGTTACCAAATGCCGCATGATGATATACGTGTATTAGCAGATGCTGCTATGGCGCCATCTATACGAATCAATGCTGACGCTACTACAGCAGTGCTATTATATAGAAATAAGTATAAGTCGATCAACGAACTCTCGGAGAAAGAAATGAGATTGGCAGGATTGCGTATCAACCCTGTCACTAACATATCGAGTAGAGCTAATTACTTCTACGATATGAAAGTTTTAGATATCCAATCTGGTAAGGAATCGATAATATCAGGATTGCCAGCAGAGGCTCGTATATCCAATATTACATGGTCTCCAGATCAAAACTTTATTGCCTATACGCATACCAATAGCAATGGTGTAGAGTTATGGGTATTAGATGTAGAGAAGCGATCTACTCGTAAGCTGACAGAAGCAAGAGTCAATGCAAATATGCGAGAAGCGATCAATTGGCTTCATGATGAATCTGCGATTTTAGTGACCATGCTGCCAGTGGATAGACAGCCATTAGTGAATACAAATGATGCAGTGCCGACAGGACCGACGATCTCTGTTAATGATGGTGGTAAGAAAGCTCAAAATAGAACATACCAAGATTTACTCAAGAATCCCACAGACGAATCAAACTTTAAATCATTAGCCAATTCGGAAATATGGAAGGTAGACCTCAAAGGAAAATCTGAGCTATGGATGAAAGCGGATATGTATACCGATATAGAGTTTTCACCAGATGGACGATATGCGATGGTACAGACGATACACGAGCCGTTTAGTTATCTCGTGCCCTACAGTCGATTTCCAAGTACTACGACTATCTATAATATGAATGCTAATAAAGTAAAGACTATGCTTGAGGTGCCTCTTATTGAGGATTTACCGCAAGGATTTATGGCAGTGCGTACAGGTATGAGATCGTTAAGGTGGAGGTCAGATAAAGCAGCAACGCTATATTGGGCAGAAGCTTTAGATGGTGGAGATCCAGAGATAGAAGTAGAATATAGAGATGCAGTCTATCAACAAGCGGCACCGTTTACAGCTGAAAAAGAACTATTGCTGAAGACAAAATTTAGATATAGTGGTATCATCTGGGGAAGTGATGAGCTTGCAATATCCTATGACTATTGGTGGAATACTCGGATGATTCGCACCGTTATATTTAATCCATCAGATGCTCAGACAGAACAAGTTCTATTTGATGAGCGTAACTATCAAGATCAATATAGTGATCCTGGAGATTTTGTCACAAAGCGAAATCAATATGATAGAGCCACATTAGATATTAACGGAGATCAATTATACTTGTTAGGAGAGGGCTTTTCTGAAAAAGGTAAATTTCCTTATGTAGATACTTATAATTATAAAACGCAAAAGAAAGATCGAATATTTCAAACTACGGCAGAGGATCAATTGGAATCTTTTGTGGTGGGAGTAGATATGGCACAGGGAAAAGTATTAACTAGAATAGAATCCAAAAATGAATATCCTAATTATTTCTTTAGAGATATTAACACTGGAAAACTGTCAGCGGTTACTAATTTTGAAAATCCTTTTAAGGCAATTCAAAATGTACACAAAGAAGTAATTACATACAAACGAGATGATGGTGTAGAGCTAAGTGCTACACTATATCTTCCTGTAGGATATGACATGGTGAAAAAGGAGAAAATGCCAATGATCATGTGGGCGTATCCACGAGAATATAAAGACAAAGCGAGTGCAGGCCAAGTGACTTCATCATCTAACGAATTTACATATCCATGGTATGGCTCTCCTATATTTTGGGTGAATCGTGGTTATGTAGTATTGGATGATGCAGCGTTTCCTATCATTGGCGAAGGTGACGATCAACCTAATGATAGCTTCCGTAAGCAGCTTGTCGGTAATGCTAAAGCGGCCATAGATGCAGTAGATGCTATGGGATATATAGATCGCAATAGAGTAGCAGTGGGCGGACATTCGTATGGCGCATTTATGACAGCCAACTTATTAAGTCATTCTGATTTATTTGCAGCAGGTATTGCAAGGTCTGGAGCATATAATCGTACTTTAACGCCATTTGGATTTCAATCTGAAGAAAGAAACTATTGGGAATCGCCAGAAGTATATTATAAAATGTCGCCATTTTCTCATGCAGATAAGATGAAGACTCCGCTCTTACTTGTACACGGAGAAGCAGATAATAATAGTGGTACATACCCGATGCAAAGTGAAAGGTATTTCAATGCACTAAAAGGTCTAGGCGCTACAGTAAGATTAGTGATGTTGCCTAAAGAAAGTCATGGCTACGCTGCTAAAGAATCTATTATGCATATGCTATGGGAACAAGATCAATGGCTAGAAAAATATGTTAAAAATAGAGAGGTGAAGCCTTAGTGATTTGTAATATTTTATGATTAAGATCCCTTACTATTCTGAAAGTAGTACGAACGTAATGGGTATGGATTCTCTTTTTATTGCCGCTTTCCATTTCCTGCCACTATTCCATAGGTAGGGAAGGCGTCGGTTGACCATGTGTCACTACTGTCCCATCGGTAATTCAAATGAATGATGTCATTGTCTATAGTAATCGAGCCACGCACATAATCATTGCGAGTAATAGAATTATGCTCATGTGCTAGTCGTAAAGTGTCATCAGTAACCACGGCCAAAATATCTTTTGTACAGCAATTGAGATGATGTGTACTTATCAGTCCTTCTACAACTAAGCTATCAGTATCCTTGTGCTGACTGATCATGATGTTTAGAGAATCTATATTGAAGGTATCAATTCCAAATCCAAGGAAATTACCTATGCTATCATACTGAGAATGTATGCCAGTAATATGATTGATAGTTAGATTGTAATCACCGATATATATGCTTAAATCAACTTTGTTATGGTTGCCAAAAGAATTTTCTTTACTACAAGCTGCAATCAATATGGCAGTAAAAAGCAGCATCAAGAAGTACTTGTTTTTTTGGGCGGAAAATAAAATCGTCTTCATAGGAGAAAGTTATTTTTTAGATCGGTAATACATCTAGTAGCTATAGATATTAATCATTTACCTTTTTAATATCTCTCTAAAATACAATTTTAAGAACGTGTGTAATTTGAATAGGGTAAATAAGATTCAACTTTGTCGTCTTGAGTTTGTCAGGTAGTAGAATTACAATTTCGGAGTGGAATTATTTTTTGCTAAATGAATGAACTTGAAAGTCGCAGGTAATTGTGATATTCTTGGAAAGAATATGGTTTATCGCTTCTTCATTGGCACTCCAAAAATAGGGAGTCATTTGAAGCATAGCTTTTATTTCCTCTTTATCTTCAAGAGTAATATTGAATGTCAAGACTTCTTTATTCTTTAAGTCAAAGTAAGGCTCTAATACTGAGGTAGGATCATAGTCATGTGGAATATAAGATTCGTATATTTCTTCGGCTATTTCTTTCATGTGATTTGGTCCAGCAGATACGATGATTACGTTACCATCTTCCGCAACGACACGATTGATTTCTGCTGCATCGATTGGAGCAAATATGGTTAAGTAAGTATCAATCGAATGATCTTGGATAGGAATGTCAGTGATGCCTGCAATAAAAAATGATTGAGCTTTATATTTTTTAGCTGCTTTTTTAATCGCCTCCTTCGATATGTCAAAACCTAGGATGTTGATTTCTTTTAATCGATCTGCAATTTGCCCTCCGTAGTAGCCTTCGCCGCATCCAGCATCCAGCAACGTTGATGACACTTTTTTGCTGATCATAGTTGTAATGTGATCAACAAGAGGTGTATAGTATCCGCTTTCAAGAAATGCTCTTCTTGCGTTGATCATTTCTTTATTGTCCCCTGGATTTTTGCTATTCTTTTTTTGTACAGGCAGTAGATTTACATATCCTTCTTTTGCTACGTCAAAACTGTGTTTGTTTTCACATTTATACATCTTTTCTGATAAGGATAGTGTAGACTTACATATAGGACAGATCAAGTACATATTAGATATAGAGGTTAAGTAGGATTATAGTTATTTGTTGATTTTGCTGAAGAGTCCAACTTGCCAAATTTTTTTCCAATTTTCTATGAGTGTAAAGTGCTGTTTGGATTTCATACTCTTATTGAAGTATAAAAATCCAGAACTATAAATGTCGATAGAGTAGGTTACTTTTGGATGTTGCTGAAGTTTTTTCCAAGCATTGAGCATACCATCTGACCAATAGATATCATCTAATACAATTATACTTTCTTCATGCAAATAGGGTAAGATTTTGTCGAAGTACTCGATGGTAGCATCGTAACTATGATTTCCATCTAAATATGCCAGGTCTACCTTTTGCATTTTCTCCAATGTAGGGATTAAAGTCTCCTCAAAACTACCAGTTATGATTTGGATATTCAATAGTTTTAATTGCTCAGCATTATGTCTTGCTATATCTGCAGAAGATGGGTTTCCTTCAAGTGAGATGACAATATTATCATCGTCTACTGCGGCAAGGTACGCCGTAGAGATACCCAATGAGCTCCCTAATTCCAAAATGTTTTTACAATTATAAAATTTGACTGTGTTAAACAGAATCCGACAAGTTTTAATAGGACTCAAAGATGTTTTTGCAATCTGAGCTATAGGTCGTGTATGACCACTCAACTTTTTAGATCCAGCGCCTAATTCCACAAATGGAATACTATCCTTTGATTTTAGGTAGAGCTCTCGTAGGTACTCTATTTCATCGAATTTGTAGTATTCGCGATCTTGATCCATCACCTCAGTAATGAAATCATAGACGGCAGGAGAGTGCACTTGATAGGCAGTGACCGCTTTGCTGTAGTAAGAGAGATATCGACCTATTGCAGACATGTTTTTATTATAATCATTTTACGAAGACGAAAGTACAGAAAAGTGAGGTATATGGTTGGCTTGCTGTTGGATAAGTCGATATATGGTTTTGAAATAGACGCTGTCATTGAGCGGACACATAGTGATTATCAATATCTGTGGTGGCAACCCTTCTTTACAGAGGGCCGTAAAGGGTATATACGATCGATATTCGTGTATCAATACTCACTAATCAATAAAACCATAATTATGCATCAAAAGACTACGACGAATTTATCTTTTTGCTTTTTAATGATCTTAATGGCATTCTCGTTTGTGACTTTCGCCAATGGCGATCCCAATGAATCGACAGCCTATTTCTCACTTAACGAATGCCATTCAAATTCATCAGACAATTCGTTTATGGATTATTCTGAATTTACAGCAGATATCAATGAGAGCCCAAGTGGGCCAGCGATATCTATAGTTGGAGGTAACCTTTACCGAGCCAATGCATCGGTCAATCATCACTCTTGTACTCCAGGAGTAGGAGGAGAACCTGGAATGTGCTTTACGGCAGTAGACGAGTGCGAGTTTAACGCTACATCTACAAGGTCAGTACGTATTGATGTATTGGTAACACCAGGTACTAATGGTGTTGGGTTGTTAAGTAACCTGTCATTCTATGAGCAATCTATTCCAGAATTTGATTGGATTGGAGGTAGCTCTGGAGAGAATGATTATCCAACATTATTCGCAGTGCAAGTTCTCAAAGACGGAAATGTAGTATACTCTCAAGAAGGAATAGCGACTACTACAGAATGGTCACAAGTAAATATTGACTTTGGAGGAGATGATGATCTCGTAGTAAATGAAGCAACGGAGTTTCAAATCAGATTAACTGGATATTGCTTAGTGGGTAATGGAGCTCCTATCGCAGTCTGGGATATTGATGAAGTTACAGTGACTGCATCAGATTCAGGTGTGAATGGTGGAACATTATCAGGTGGACCATTCGAATTCTGTGTAGGAGATGGAATCGCGGACAACCTAATGGCGGGTGACATCACTCTAACCGGAAATACAGGAGGAAATAGTCAATGGATAGTTACAGAAGAAGACGGAACGATCTTAGGCTTACCACCAATGCCATCAGTAGTAGATTTTGATGGAGCAGGAGCAGGAACATGTTTGATCTGGCACTTAAGTTATGATGGAGACATCGAAGGATTAGCAGCAGGATCAAATGCAAACGACTTAGAAGGGTGCTTCTCATTGTCAAATGCAATAGCAGTAGTGAGAAATCAACCAGAATCAGGAACATTATCAGGTGGACCATTCGAATTCTGTGTAGGAGATGGAATCGCGGACAACCTAATGGCGGGTGACATCACTCTAACCGGAAATACAGGAGGAAACAGTCAATGGATAGTTACAGAAGAAGACGGAACGATCTTAGGCTTACCGCCAATGCCATCAGTAGTAGATTTTGATGGAGCAGGAGCAGGAACATGTTTGATCTGGCACTTAAGTTATGATGGTGCGATCACTGGATTAGAGGAAGGAATGAATGCTGCGGATCTAGGTGGATGTTTTAATCTTTCAAATGCTATATCAGTAGTAAGAACTGATTGCGGAATAAATGGTGTTTCTGGAGGTGTATTAGAAGGCGGACCATTTGAATTTTGTGTAGATAGTGAGTCAGATAATGTATCAGGTATCACTCTAAATGGAAATACTGGAATGAGTAACCAATGGATAGTAACAGATGTATCAGGTAATATCTTAGGCTTACCACCGATGCCAGGCGTTGTTGATTTTGACGCAGCAGGCCCAGGAGTATGTTTGATTTGGAATGTTAGTTATGACGGTGCGATCGAAGGATTAGAAATGGACGCAAATACTGCTGACCTTATGGGAGACTATGGAATATCTAATTCA
>CALKJD010000013.1 GCA_937995755.1 uncultured Saprospiraceae bacterium
CCATATCCGATTAATCCTACCCTCTTACGTGGGTTACTAGTCATCAGCTTTATTTTCTGTACACCTAGATCTCTAAGGATCTGCGCACCTACACCAAAGTCTCTCTGCTCAGTACTAGCAGAAGGATTATTGTCAGGATTAGTGTCTAGTTCTTTTAGCTTTTCTATGATCTCATCCCCCTTCTCACCATGACGAATATATAGCAATACTCCTTTACCTTCTTCACTTATCTTATACAATGCAGAATGTAATTTATCCGCATAACCATCAAATAATATTCCTAGTATATCACCTGTCTCAGTATTGGAGTGTACTCTTGTCAATACTGGATCTTCACTATTGATATTACCTTGAGAAATAGCAATATGTACATCTTCAGTATTGATCTGACGATATGCGGTTACATTAAACTCTCCATATTTTGTATTCAGCTTAGTTGTCATTTCCTTTTCTATCAACCTCTCAGTCTTCATCCTATACGCTACAAGATCCTTGATAGATATTAATTTGAGGTCATGCTCTTTAGCTATCTTCATAAGCTGAGGTAATCTAGCCATAGATCCATCTTCATTAAGTATCTCTGTCAATACTCCTGCAGGATACAATCCAGCGAGTCGTGCTAGATCGATTGCTGCTTCTGTATGGCCTGTACGACGTAGTACTCCACCAGCTTTAGCAATCAAAGGAAAGATGTGTCCTGGTCTCGCAAAATCATTGGCTTTGGTATTAGGATCAACTAATGCCTTGATCCCTGTAGATCTATCGTATGCAGAAATACCCGTCGTACATCCTTGACCTAATAAATCGATACTTACAGTAAAAGCAGTTTCATGCAAAGCTGAGTTTTTCTTAACCATAAGCTCTAGGTCCAACTCTTTAGCTCTACTTGCCTCTATAGGAGTACAGATCAATCCACGTCCGTATCTAGCCATAAAATTTACTTGCTCTGATGTAATTAACTCAGCTGAACAAATAAAGTCACCTTCGTTCTCACGATCTTCGTCATCTACAACGATAATTATCTTACCGTTTTTGATGTCTGCGATTGCATCTTCGATTTTGTCTAATACTACTGTGTCTTGACTGATTTTTGCCTCTGTCATTATATTGATATTTTCCTTTTTATTTATACGATTAGCTTTACACTTATCTACTATAGTTTACCTTGGATAATTTGGCTGAGCTTAGCTACATGCTCTTTCCAACTGTACTTATGCACCACAAAATTACGAGCATTCCTTTGAATATCTGCATATAATTGGTCATCGTTTAGTAGCTTTTTTATCGCCAATGCAAATTCCTTTGGATTATTTGCAATTAATACTTCGCTTCCATCAGTAGCACCTATTGCATTATTGACTTGTGAAGTCGTAATACAAGGTAGACCTATGGCCATCGCTTCTAGTATTTTATTTTGCTGTCCAGTACCCGAAAATATAGGTGCTACAAATACTCTAGAACTCCTATAAGCATCACGAATATCATCCAACCAACCTACGACAGTAACGTTATCATTGGCTAATTGTTGAACAATGGCAGTAGGTCTTGCGCCAGATATGGTCAAGGTGTTCTCTGCAACCAATGGTAGTATAAGATCCGATATATATACCGCCGCCGCTTCGTTAGGTGGATAGCCCATATTACCAATAAAAGCTAAGTCAGAGCTTGCATTATCATTTATACCAAAAGAGAAGAAATCAGTGTCTATCCCATTAGGGACGACATGAATCAAATCAGGATTAGAAATTGCCATGTATGATTTATCCTGTTCAGAGATCAAAGTATGATGATCAAAATCTATGAATATCTTTGTCTCATACTTACGCATTCGAATAGCTTCTGTGGTAAAAAGCTTCTTTTTAAACCCAGAATTGATTGAAGCTCTCTTTTCCATACTTTCACCAAAAGCATCCATGTAGTCAATCGTCTTTGGCAAATCTAAGCGTCGAGCATACTCTGCGGCTCTTGGAAGTTGGCAATACACATGTTCAATATGATGTCTCTTAGCGATCTTATCTATGGCGCGCATAATTGACGGATCGTAGAGTTGAGATACCTGTATGGGTAACCCTGTAACCAGCGCTGTGAGTCGATTAAACAATCTTACTCCAGAAGTAATATCAAAGTGATACTGAGAATCTACATAAGGCTTAAGCTGGTCTTTATCCTTATCTGTTGCTAGTTCATCTGAAACAGACACAAGGGTTATCTTATGCCATTTCGCTAATTCTCGGATCTGATAATACAATCTTAGCTTATCGCCTTTTTCAAGCGGATAAGGAAATCGACTAGATATGATCAGTAGGTTCAAATTGCTATTAATGTCTTTGTAATATATAGTGTTATTAAGTGAATACTGAACAGTAAAGTAATTTATAAACTTCAGAGGTTCTCACAAAAACCTTAAGCGCTAAGCCATATCCTTAAAAAAGGACTTTAAATCTTTTGCATCAGATGGTTTGATCCTTCCACTTAAAATCAGTCTTAACTCTCTTCTTCGACTGGCACCATCAAATAATTTTTGTTCTTCGGTACTTACCGGTCTAACGATAGGTACAGCTATTGGCTTTTTGCGATCAGCATCTAAGGCTACAAAAGTTAGGTAAGCGTGATTCGACTTTCGTGCATTTTTACCCGTGATATCAGAAGCTGTTACTTCTACATATATTTCTACTGAGGTAGTAAATGCCTTAGTTACTCGTGCATTAAGCGTAATTACATCTCCTAACTGGATCGGACTTTGAAAAGAAACATGATCTACAGAAGCGGTAACTACATGTGCTTCAGCATGCTTTGCCGCACATATTCCACCTGCTATATCCATCCATTTCATAAGATAACCACCCATAAGATTACCTAAAGGGTTAGTCTCATTGGGCATGATCAACTCTGTCATGGTTGTTACCGATTCAGCCACTAATTTTTCTGCTCTATCTTTAATCATATATCATTTTATCCACGAATCAACAATACAACTATGTGGTATCAAGACCAAGAGTTGGTATTTCGTTACATCTTACTTGTAAGCAAAACCAAATACGTCAGCAAAGGTAGTTTTAAGCCTGTACTTAGCATCTTGTAAATCTACTTTTTTTCCCAGCTCCCTAGCTATTGAGGTTACGTCTTTATCTGCGTCATTGATACCACAAGGAACTATGTTATTAAACATATCTAAGTCTGTATTCACATTAAGTGCCAATCCATGCAGAGAGACCCATCTGCTCATGTGCACACCTATAGCACATATTTTACGTTTCACAGAATATTGCTCATTTGGAGCGATCCAGACACCTGTAAAGTCAGGCTCACGATACACAACGATACCATAAGTCGCCAGCATTCGAATGACTACCTCTTCCAAATCTCTTACATATTTGTGTAAATCGTTATAAAATTCGTCAAGATCAAAAATAGGATAAACAGTCAATTGGCCAGGTCCATGATACGTAATATCTCCCCCTCTATTAATCTTGAAATACTCAATCGCTTCACTTTCTCTACGCGCCTCTGAAATCAAGAGATGATCTTCACTACCACTCTTACCTAAGGTGTATACATGCGAATGCTCGCAGAATAATAAAGAATGCTCTTGACGCTTGCTACTTTTTTCAATTTCATCAAGATCACGCCATAAAACTTTATTTGCCTTTAGCGCATTATGAATCTCTGTCTGATAGTCCCAAGCTTGTTGGTATGTTACATCAGATATCTCTTTGTATATTACTATAGGTAAAGTTTTGATATTGAGTGATTTGTCTTGTGAATGATGAAAAATTAAACCGTAAAAAGGAATGATTTGTTATATATTTGTAAACACAGTCAAAGATATTAACATGAAGACATTTCTATTAGTTGCAGCATTACTTATTTGTGGAAACTTATCTGCACAGCAGGTTCATGATTTTACTGTCATAGATACAGATGGCGAAGTTCACAATATTTACACCGACCATTTAGATAATGGTCAAACTGTAGTGATAAAGGTATTCTTTGTCGCCTGTCCTCCGTGTAATTCAATCGCACCATCAGTCCAAAGTCTGTACGAAGAGTGGGGAGAAGGCGAATATGATGTGGAGTTTATAGAGGCAACGACAAGATCTAATGATGATGATATGGATGTAAACACTTATAAAAACACTCATGGACTCACCTTCCCTGGTATAAGTGCAGATGGCAATGCTCCTGCTTTAGTTGACCCAATCAAAAACGGCGATTATGGTCCTTATTTTGGTACTCCATCATTCGCTGTAATAGCACCAGACGGAACAATCAATTATGGATTATCATTTAGCGAACTTAATGGTGCTATAGCTGCAACAGGAGCGATCGGCCCAGGGCAAATCGAGCCTCCAACGACTGTCAACTTAAGCTACAGTCATCCATCCGGCAAGACGCTTAATCTGGATTACTTAACCGCTACGCTTCATCCAAGTGGACAAACCAGTCCATCTTACAACTTAAATCAAATTACAAATGGAAGCTTATCATTTGCATATCCTAGTACTGAGATACCTCTGATGAATAATCCTACAATATCAATTACTACCGACGCCCCTGCCAACACTGGTGGTCTATCAGCATTAGATATTGTAAAAATCAGAAAACACATACTCGGATTTGAAGAGTTAACTACCCCATGGCAATTGATTGCCGCAGACGTAACTGGCGAAGGCAATTCTTCTTCGCTCGATATCGTTAGATTGCGAAAAGTTGTTTTAGGTTTTGAAGATGAATTCCCAAATCAACTTTCTGGCTATAAAATCATCAATGAAGTAAACGCTATTATACCTAACCCAGGCAACACCGTCAGTATAAATGTTGAAGTAGTGAAAAGAGGAGATGTAGATTAATTATTTATTGTACTCCATCCTTAACAAGAATTAAAAAAAAGAGAAACAAGGTCTATAGATAATTATGAAAAGAATAGCAATAACGTTCACAGCAATCTGTTTTCTAAGTTTTATCTCTTGCAAAAACAAAACAACTACGACAATAATTGTCGATAATAAGACTACAGAATCAACAAGCGTAAAAAAAGCAGGCGAAATCGATCACTACATTTGTTTCCGAGAAAATGATATAAAAGACCTTGAGATATCTGTCAGTTTTGATATATATAACAATGCATTGGAAGTCAAATACAAGGGCCAAACCAATGCCTTATTGCTTCATTATATAGATGAAGTCATCATTACTCCAGGAAAGCCAGCTACAAAAACAATATACTCAGAAATGTTGGATGGAGTAGAGATTGGAATCTACGAATTTACTCATACAGGAAACTGGGATTATGCTAAATATGTAAGGAAGAAAGATGGTGAAGAATTTAATTTCACTATTGATCATGATCAAACGGTTACTGGAAGTGGATATAGAATCATACCATGCTATTAACTCTGACTTGAGCAAAAAACTACCATAATGAATGCAAATAAAAATAGACAGGCTATATCGATACATCTAACATCTATCATTCTGCTTATCCTTGGCTTTGGTTCACAGGCGAGTTGTCAATTTCACCAAGAGAACAACAATTCATATTTTTTTGTAGAGGTCTTAGAGTATGACTCTACCGCAATATCTAAATTAGAACCCTCTAGGGCCAAAGGGCTCTATTACGTACAAGACACATTTGCCGCCCAAATGCAACCATTGGCAACTATACATGGCAAAACCTCTGGCACTAGACATCATCGACTTGATAATCAATTTGAAGAAATATCAAAGGAAGCTCTAAAACTTGGCCTTAATAGTATCAGAGTGGACAGTTCTGCCATCAATGGAATTGAATGTGAATACTGGATTTCTTTATATAGAATGAATTTTGATCAAATACAGATTAATGAAAGTATTGTTGGTAATAACCATTTATGTGTCTTGGGCAAATTTGACGATCAGAACAAATTGGGTAAATCATTTAGAATCAATGGTAGGGAGGTTCAGCTCATGCCATATGAATATGTTCAACGAAAAATAGCCATCGGCAAAAGAGGGTCTGTAGATTTAAATGGATCAAGACTAGAGTTAGTCGGAGGTGAAAATGGTGGAGAATTATTTATTAACGCATCGAGTAAACCATTTTTTAATGCGTCACTAAATTTAAATATTGGAGCTTCATTTGGCGCATTAGGTATGTTAGTTAGTATACCATTAAACTCCAAGAATAATAAAAAAGTTAATGGAATTGAACGAAATTTCTCTCACTTCCTCTACAATATTTACAATGAAAAAATAGTGATCGCAAAAACAAGAGATTCTATGATCGCAGCCAAAAAGAAGGAATGGAGAGAAAAGAAAGCCGCTGAAGAAGCTAAGAAGAAGTCCAATGAGAAAAAGAAGGGGTAAATCTATAGTCTACTGTTTAATGGTATAGTTACCTTTACATTCTATGCGACTCATCCATGAAACTCAATTTCTTGCTCCTATAAACGTATATCAATTATACGCACAAGCGTCGAGTGTAACGATAGAAGCGCATGAGACATATCAAAAAAGAAGCCTCAGAAACAAGTGTATCATAATGGGTGTCAATGGCCCAAACACCTTGACTGTCCCTCTCCTCAAGGGAAAGCACGATAGCAAGTACATCACCGAAGTAGAAATATCTTATCATGATAGTTGGGTCGGTGATATGTTACATGCATTAAGATCCGCCTATGGTGCAGCACCCTACTTTGATTTTTATTATCCAGAAGTTGAGCAAATTCTCAAAACTAAACATGTCCACCTCTGGACGTTAAACGAAGCCATGAGAAATCTGATGCTCAAGAGGTGCGGATTGACAGAAACAACATTTACTGTCACGGAAGAATACCATAGATCATTTAGCGAAGAATGGCTTGATCTCAGATCTCGGAAGCTTAAAGACTATCAACCCATCAAAAGTGATCTGGAAGGATATGCGCAGGTATTTGAAGATAGACATGGTTTTATAGCTGGCTTAAGTATATTAGATGCCTTATTTTGCATGGGACCAGAGACATCACTCTATCTTAGCCGTGGAGAACAATAAAGCGATTTAAAAACACAAAATGGAAAACATCACAAACCCAAAGTTAAGTAGCATTCATCATCAGCTGGAATCTGCAGTAGACAAGCTACATGAGTTTACTAGAGTCATAGAGCACAAAGGGCTACAACAAACTGTAGAAGATGTACAACTACAATTAGGTGCTCCTTTTATGTTCGTAATTGTAGGTGAAGTAAAAGCAGGTAAAAGTAGTTTTATCAATGCCTTACTCGATGCTGGGCAAAAGGAAATCGCGAAAGTGGCACCTATGCCAATGACTGATACTATACAGCAAATTCTATACGGAGAAGAACGTATCGAAGAGATCAATCCATATCTCAAAAAGATATACCAACCTATAGAAATACTCAAAGACATATGTATCGTAGATACTCCTGGAACTAATACAATCGTCGATCATCATCAAGAGATTACTGAGCGATTTATTCCTCATGCAGATTTAATCGTATTTGTATTCGAATCTAAAAATCCTTACAGACAATCCGCTTGGGAATTTTTTGACTACATCAATGAAGAGTGGAGACGTAATATCATATTTGTCCTCCAACAAAAGGATCTAATGGAGCCAGATGATCTTGTTATCAATATACAAGGAGTGAGAGATCATGCGATCAAAAAAGGAATCCTAGAACCTATAGTTTTTGATGTATCTGCTAAGCAAGAACTGAATGGTGATAAGGAAGGATCTGGATTTTCTCCACTCAAAGAATATATCACTAAAAATATAACTGGAGGAAAAGCACCTTATCTTAAAATGTTGAATAAGATAGAAACCTCAAAATCTATCAATGAGAAGATCGATGCAAGTCTTACTCTTAGAAAACAACAATGGGAAAAGGATACTATCTTCCGCACAGATATCAAAGAGACACTAGATATACAAGAAGGAAAAACTAAAAAACAGATAACAACTTTACTAGAAAATCTACTCGCTAGTTATGATCGCATCACTAATAAAACTGCTGCGCAACTAGAGGAAGGTCTTTCTTTTACGAGTGTGCTAAAGAGATCATTTAGTTCTGTATTTGGTACTAATACTAATCTCAAAGATTGGTTAGCATCTCAGACCAAAGATTTTGAATATGAGCTCAATACGACCCTCAAAGACAAGCTTCAGAATGGTATTATCGATGTAGCAGATAATATCCAAATGATGGGTAAGCTTGTTGATAACAGAATCAAAGATAGCGAAACAGTATTGCGAAATAATGATGAGATTTTCGCTGATATAGCTGAGCGAAGAGCAAATGTACTTCGTGACTTACAGCAGTCATTCTCTGACTTCATGAATAATAGTGAAAACTTCTACGATGAAAGTTTAGCTAACGAAGGTGGAAGTGTAACGCCCAAACTTGCTACAGGTGGAGGAATCGCTGTGGTAGGAATTGTTCTATCTGCAGTCTTACCAGGGGCCGTATTTGATATAACTGGTGGTATACTTACCGCTATAGGATTAGGCTTTGCTGGAATCACATTAGGTCTCAATAAAGGTAAAATACTTAGACAGTTTAAAGGAGAGATAGAAAAAGGTCGTAGCACTTTAGAGAAAGAAATAACTGCCAAACTTAACGACTATACAGAAAGGATAAAACGTAGGATCGATGACAACTTCTTTGAACTAGATAGATTGTTAGATCATGAAGAAAAGACACTCAATAAACTAGAAGGATTGAGAGATGAAATTACGCATGCTCTGGAAAGTGCAAAAATAAAAGTTGAGGCGATGTTAAATTAGGTATTAGATGAGCAAAAAAAGAAAACTTAACACAAATTGGCAAAATACTATTTGATAGTATAGGCTCATTCTTTAGCGCAATATTTGATGATCAACACGCAAAGCAACTAAAAACTCTATCTATTAAGATATCATATTTATCTTTGATGTAGTGCGATGAAAGTTAGATATCACCTACAAAAAATATTACCCCATCATCCAACAATCCACAGTATCTGTCGACATATGAAAAAGCAATCCCACAGCTATAATCCTCGTCTTTGGGAAAGCTAATAGAATGAAGTAACAAGCGATCGCCCAATAGGAATGTAATACATGATACCCAACACTACAACGCCCAGGATCAAATATAGGATCCGCCAATAAGTGATCTAGATCTACTAACATCGTAGCGATCATGATGAGCCATGCCTTCTTCCAGTTATCTCGAAAAAGTACGTAGGCAATTACTCCAGGAAATAAAAAATGAAGACCGTAGTGGACTACAAACTGTAACATTATGAGTAAGTAAATTCACCGAATTCACTCTTCACTTCTACACTGCTTTTGTCTGCTGCTTCTACCCTTCCGATGATCTGAGCGTCTACATTGAATGATTTTGAGATCGCTACGATTTCTTCTGCAGCGGTCTTGTCTTTACAGTAGACTTCGAGTCTTGTACCCATATTGAATACTTGATACATCTCTTTGTGAGGGATGCCTGATTCGTTGTGGATCATTCTGAATAACGGTGGTGTCTCTAAAAGATTATCTTTGATGATACGTACGTCTTGCTTGAGGAACTTGAGTACTTTAGTATGTGCACCACCAGTAGCATGGATCATGGCATTGATACTAGATTTATGATTATCCACTACTTGCTTGAGTATAGGCAGGAAAGTACGCGTAGGTGACAATACCATCTTTCCTACATGTAGCCAATCACCATCAACATTGGTTACGTCGGTTAACTTCTTACTTCCTACGTATACAAGATCATCTGGTGTATGGTGATCATAGCTATCTGGATACTTAGCTGCATACCCATGATCAAAAACATCATGTCTAGCAGA
>CALKJD010000014.1 GCA_937995755.1 uncultured Saprospiraceae bacterium
AACTCATTATCAGTAATGAATCTAAAAATCTAACTTAATGATCTTAGTCTTTGTTCGGTTTAGGAGAGATATAGTTTTTGAAGCAGAGATAACTTGTATTTATTTCTTACTTAGCTTCAAGATTCGTTAAGAAATTTCTGATTTTCAAGTCTTCACTACCTTTCTGTTCTTCGATTAATCTTGCAAATTCTTGTGTGGAGCATTGACTGATCAGATAGAGCACTGCCAGTTTGATTCTGGTGTCATGTCCGTTAAGTAGGATTTCGTAGCTCGTATATTCATTAGGAACCGTAATGTCTAAATTTTCGATGGTTTCGCTAGTTAATGTCTTATGAAACGAAGATTCAACGATAGGAATCAATCTCTTTTTGAGATCGGAACTAATGATATTGTCCATAAACTCTAAGGCACTATACTTGAGATCAGACGCGTTGCTACTTATGCTTTTATAAATGCTATAGATGTCTCCATTGGTATGATTGAGCCCCAGTAATCTGAATATGCGTTCTAGATTTCTTTCTAATCTCTTAGTCAATAGATTGATCAGACCTAACCTAGCTTCTTTGGCTTCAGCTTCGTCATAAGTACTCCATTTTCTATCATGGTGAATCAAGCCAGAAAGTGCTTCAAGCGTTTGTTCGTAGAGCTGGAGTTCTCTCGCTATATGCGCTTCTACTTTCACTTCATCGAATGAGAGATCAGAGAAAGTGTTTTTAAGATGATTCAGACCTCGTAATGCTTCTTGTCTTACTACAAAGTCGTCTTCATTAATCAAGGCGAGAAGAAATGCTACAGATTTAGTAGTTCCTATATGTTTGATTATACCAGGAACCTGACGAGTTAGATCTTCTTCTAGCTTACCGTTCTGCATAAGCTTTTCTATTTCATTGGTAAATTCATCTTGATACAGTATCAAAGCATTACTTGCTGTTTGACGATGCACTGTATCTTTCATAAGTTTGAAAATAGGGAGCATGAAATAAGTGTCTAACGTCTGACTTGATTCTTCAATAGTATGTCTGGCTATAGTAAGGTTATGATCTTGTAATGATCCTATGATCTCAGGATAGAGATTGGACACTCTACCTCTACAGATCGCTTTGATAGTAGTGATCTTTCTGAATTCGTATTCTTGAACGTCTGTTATTTTAGGTAGTAAATCTAGATTGTGTTGTATGAGTCTTACCAATTTAAATTTTTCGGCCAATGCGGCGTTGTTAATAGATTCACCGGCAAGGCTGATGAGTGCTGCACCTCTTATTTTATAATTGGGCTGATGAAGATATTTTTGAATGAAGGCTTCTTGATCGGTATCATGGTTTACTAGATATTCAAATGCGGCAATTCTTACATCTTCGTTTTCATGATGACTATATGGTTCTAAGATAGCCAGCAACTCCGGCTTAGAGAAGTAAAATAAATTACGAATGGCGGCCACTTTAATTTGATCTGAGGAAGAGGCGAGTAAGGCAACTATACGATCGTATAACTGATCTATAGGATGACCTTTTGTAAGTTGTAATATGGATATTTGCTCTTCTTCTGTATCATGCGTAAGAGCTTTTAGAAATCCATTAATCACATGTACATCATTGAAGTCTATCGCTTTATGTGTTTTGCTTTGATTGGGTAAGTCAATTTTATTTCTAAATGATATTAGATATTCTTTTTTTACTTTTTTGATAAGATAAAACCATGCGATTAACAATAGACCTATCATTACATTGACCGATGTTGTAGATAAGTCCATTCCTTTGACTAGTAGCAATAGTATGATACCGCTGATTCCAGTTGCAATACTATCAACCACAACGTCAATAAATATTTTAGTCTGATTTTTCACCTTGGTAGATATAGGCATTATGAGTAGTTCCATCGCTGCCTTATTCAATGACTGCTTAAGTCCACCATCAGCCATCTTGAGGAAAACTGCTGCAGCTAACAGCCCTGGAAACAGAACTAGAAATATCAAAGCTATGGTAATCGTGCCTGGTAAAAATAGTAGCGTAGAAGACACACCGTATCTTTCGATTACTCTACGCGTCAAGAACAATTGTAAGATCAAGGAGATCACACTAAAAGTGGACATCCAAAATCCTATAAACCCAGTGAGTTCGTCTGGATCAGGAATAAGTCTTGCCGCAATACCTCCAAATTGATAATCTACTAACTTGGCAACCATAACACTGATTCCTACGATTAACGCTAGATAGGTAAGGTGTTTTGAGTTTTTAATTAGCGTGATCGGATGACTCTCTATGGGTGTTGACGCTTCCTTGGGTTTGGGCGGATTGTATTTGTCTGAAGGATACTTTGTGGTGATGATGTGATTGATCGGTATACATAAGGCTAGTATGAATCCTGCACAATAAGGTAGGTTTTCGCTATTAGTGATTTGAGTCAATACAGTAGTAAAGTATCCTCCAAAAATTCCGCCTGCGATGCCACCAGCGGCTATAAAGCCGAAGAGTCTTTTCGCCTCTCTAGCATTAAATATAATATTGGCAAGTATCCAAAATTGTGAAGTGACCACCAAGGCAAATATCGAAACCCATATATAGAATAGATACAGTGTGGCTGCGCTTGCATAATTGTGGTTTAAGAAAAAACCAAATAAACCCAGTGATACCACTGAGAAGATTAAGGTTCTATGAATTACTTTGTTGAGAGCTATACGTTTGATGATCTTCGCATATAATGTGGTGACGAGCACCGCTGAAAGTGCCACCATCATGAAAGCGTATGGAAGATTCTCTACACCAAATTTGGAAAGAAATAATCCATTTACTGTTGGCTTAACAATCAGAAGGGTAGTAATGATCAGGAATAGATACACCATCATACCTATAGCACGCAATACCTCACCATTCCTGATGTCAAAGGTCTTACGGAGAAAAAGACGCAAAGCTTTATCCATTACCATAGATTTCTATTCTGAGATCCAAATTTTTTGTGTGCTTATCATTGTTGTGCTTGATACTGTAATTAACACAAATTTGATCTATTACATAGAATCTATGAGGATAAAGTGTTAGATGAGATTACATAGTGGATAGTATGTTACCCTTCGACATTTTTTTCATCTGTCATCTGTATAATGCTCCATTGCAAATTTGCTATTACCTTCTGCACATGATGTAACTCTAGGCGTGTGACTTGTGCAATCTCTACCACGGATAGTTTATGCAATGTATAGAGATCTATAATAGATTTTTCTTTTATAGTAGAGTTTTGTATCACTCTACGAATTTCATTATCTACATCTTCAGCCTTTAGCTGTGCATTTAATTTTTCTACTATATCATCTTCCGCGTGATCTACAAATACTTCCGCTACGGCATATCTATATTTCTCTTCTGCGCTATCATTCATAGTGGCATCTAAAGAGTCTTCTAAGGCCAGTTCGCCTTTTTCATTGACGGTCAATTTCTCGTCCATCGATGATTGTTCTAGATCTGTATATGTATTGAGACTTTGAAAGAAAGCAGCATCAAAATTATCATCAGTTATTTTGTCTTCCATGATCTGATTGACCTTGCTTAGCATCCAGACATATAAGCGCTTGTCTTCTATGGTTTCCTCTATATGATCATACGTAGCGATATACAGCTCGCCCATAAAGTCATCTACCTTGTACTTGCCTTTTTCTATATGATGGTTTTCCTCAGCACGGTGTAGCCAATTATCTGCATATTCCCTTATTTCAGGTAAGAGTATTTCCATCAAGTCATTAAACTTATCTCTATCGTCTTGCTTTCTATATTCGACGAGTTGAGGGTGGCTATTGGTAATCTCCTCTTTTCTACTTATGATTAACTTTCTAGATTTCATGACTTTTGATTTCAGTAAGTTCTTTGAGTTACTTTATGGAATTGTTGTGAGTAGTGATAAGTCTTTATGTCAACTATTATTTGATTGTATCACTTTGATACTCTCTGATTTTAATAATCATTTCTGGAGTGAATGATTCTGCATACATACCATATGAGTCGACTAATACACCTTTGTCGCCAGCATTAGATTCTATGGCGTAGACTACTGAGTTGTCATCAGGATTTGACATTCCTTCAAATCGATACATCTCCTTAATTTCAAAATGATCAGGATGTAATTCGATTTCATTAACCATAAGATTATTACTTTGGCCATGTAGATTGTAATCTAGTACATAGCCTCTATCCTTTAGATCTTGTAATGCGTCTACTAGGTTGTCGTAGTTTTTCATATTAATGATGATGTTCTATTTTGAAAATTGTTCTCTGGTCAAATAAGCCTTTTTGTCGGTTACCATCATCATCGAACCAAACACATTCAACGGTATGATCACTTATTTGACCCACTCCTAATTCATGCTCAGAGACATATTTGACAACTTCCATAATTTGATTGCCATGCTTGGATTGAACTCTTTCACCTGGTCTAAATTCACGTATCATATCTATTTGTTTTTTTTGCAGTGTTAATTTTTCAAAATTCACTTTAACCATTGAAATCATTTTCTATACAGTTTTATTCAATGCTTATAAGACTGTCAACTATTGATGCATATAAATGTAATTGAAGTGTATGTTACATATAATGATCTACATCATTTTTAATTAAGACGTTAATCATATCATTTGATTGCATCAGCGCATTTTCTTCTAAATAGCACTATGCCTTTAACATAAAAGTGCCTGTGGACATTCAATCCACAGGCACTTAATAAGTATTATTTCTAAGATTAATTAGCTATGTTTTATCAATCCACCACGATCTGCACAGTCCCCTTAGATTCAAAATCTCCTAAGTTAGTAAATGTAGTACCAGTGCCTATTGTATTAGACTTTTCATGGATGTTGACATTCTCCAATATCAATTTTCCATTGTTTAATAATGCTCTATTATTGAGATTAGTACCTGAGAATAGATCGATATATGTCAGCGAAAGTGCTTGAGAGCCAGCTATATTAAATATAGGACCTGTAGCTCCGACAGCTTTGATCTTTGCTACGGTACCTGCAGTCTGTGTTATATTTACATTCTTAGATATTTTGATAGCTCCAGAAGTCAATGCAATCGTATCGTTGCCTATTCCATCCGTTAAAGTAGAATGAAATGTAACTGTACCTCCATCTGCAACACAGGCAATAGCCCTACGTAATGAGCCTAATCCTTTATCAAGGGTATTAGTTACTATAGTAGAGCAATCTGTATTGGCATTGTATAAGTCACTTTCCCATAATCCTCTACCATAAGTTGCTGCACGCAGTTTGAGTGTAGGGTAGTAGATTTCTAGATCCGTTACTTTAGTATTGGCCATATTGTTATGATATGGTTGCCAAGATGTGTTAGTATTGTCTATGTAGTAGATCCCTATATCTGCTCCTATATAGATTGCATCATCGGTGTCGTCATTTCTGTAGACTATGGTATTGATAGGTAAGTTAGGTAATCCAGAAGAGTAGACGTCCGTCCATGTGGTACCTCCATTCACAGTTTTATATACTTTGTCAGATGTCTCATATCCAGAGTATGTTACCCATACCTTGTCTGTATCTGTATTAGATATTGCAATATTGCTCAGCATGGCATCACCCAACGGCAAATTGCTAGAAACATCTGTCCAATTTGCTCCACCATTTATAGTTTTGGATACGGCATCTTCTTTTATGGTGTAGATCACATTACTATTACTAGGTGCTACCACAAATCGTAATATGCTACCTGTACCTGCAGGTGTGCCTATAGATGTCCATGAATGAGTTTCTTCAAATGCCTCTTGATAATTAGTACTTTTATATAAGGCTGGACGACCACCTGCATAGCATGTTGTAGAAGAGTTTGGGTCTTGGATGATCGGACTGAAGAATTCTGTTCCAGCAGGAAGTCCATTACTTGTAAGATTAGTGTAGTTTGTGCCGGCATTATCTGAAAAAGAATGCGCGCCATTTGGATCCGAGAATACGATATTTTGGTTATCTGACTGATCTACAAAATTACTTTCGCCGTCACCACCACCTACATAGATCCATGTACCGCCAGTATTTTTGATGGTGCCTATATCTTGTAATCCTGTAATCATGATACCATCGTCTGAGGCTAATCCCACATCTGTTTGTTGAGCGATCCTTAAGTTGTTACTGATGTCTAGCCAAGTTAGACCATTATCAAATGAACGTGATATACCGCCATCGCAGGTAGAATATAGCACGTTACTGCTACCTGGGTAATAAGAGATACTCTGTACATCAGCATGCAGGTAAGGTGCGATGTTAGGAGTTCCACCTGCATTGGAAGGGTCTGTACCATACCAATACGTCAAGATAGACCATGTGGCTCCACCGTCCACAGATCGATATTGGTTGATACCACCGATCACGATAGAATCCACATTAGTAGGGGAAACGACGATAGCAAGATCATGAGTTGCTTGCCCAGAGTTATCAGTGGGCGGTACATTAGAGTTAAGTATGTTAGGCGAAGTGGATCGTGTAGAAAAGGTAGTACCGCCATCAGTCGATCGATACATCCCTAGATATCCACCGTCTGTATTTCCAACTAGTAGATACACGTAGTTGGCATCAGCCGCTGTAGTCGCCATCACTGTTCTTGATGTAAGGGCAGAGGACGGTAATCCACTTGTAACTGCTGTCCATGTCACACCATTGTTAGTAGACTTCCAAAACATGTCATTGCTATTTCCTGACTGTCCAGTGGCATACATAGTCATATGGTCGAGAGGCTTAAATGCTATATCTTGGATATTGTAATCTAGAGTAAGACTAGTAATACTGTGAGTAGCCCAACCATCAGTCGTTCTGTAGACACCACCATCAGTAGCAGCTATCATAATCAGAGGATTGGTAGGATCCATGATCAATCTACGGATTGCAAAGGCATCACTAATAGCAAATGTCAAAGAAGTATTCTCCCATGTAGCGCCACCATTAGTGGTTTTGATGATACCGACACTCTTCTTGTCTGATTCCCAACTTCCTGTCGCTAAGTACATAGTGGATGGTGTAGTAGGGTGGATGGCTAAATCCGAACATCCAATTACAGAAATGAAATCATTATTAGTTGTCCATGTTGGAGATGGGTCATTAGCGTTATTTGTTTTCCATAAACCACCATCCGGAGTACTTACGTATAGGATGTTATGGTCAGTAGGGTGAAACTTTAGGAAGTCAACTCTTCCTACTCCTGCATCATAGCCAGAAGGTTTAGATAATGGTCCTACTTCTGACCAATCTCCAGCTCTTGTGCTGGCATTTTCAAATTTATCGATGTTTCTTCTTTTCCATTGCATATAGTTTTGGTAATTACTAGAAGGTAGATTCATGTCACCAGTCGGATAGACTCTTGGTTTCATCATGTTTTCCCATCTTTTGAAAACTTTATATCCAGTGCCTTTACCTCCTTTTTTACCTTTCCAGTATTTTTGAAAATCAGCTTGCACATCGTAGAAGGTGGCGTCCTTGTTGGCACCCATCCAAATCCATTCTGCGTTTGATTTTTTTTGGGCATTTACGATGCATGTGACTGAGAGTATCAGGACTAATGTCGAGTAGAAATATTTCATATTGTGCTTTAGGTTAATTGTATTAATAAAGATATTGCTAATTCTATCTAGGTCCATTAAATCAAGGGAATATTGTGGCTATTTGAGGGGGGACAAATAGGGTGACAAGTATTAATTAATTGTTTATCAAATAAATACACATGTATAAGTTGTATATGTGATGGGTGGATTGATTCAAGCCATTGCTCTATCTTGACTATTGTATTATAAATTTGTAAAGAGATTTGGTTGGATCTAGTCTGTCTTATTCTGATATTTTCAGACTTCCATCGAATAGCTATTAAATCAATCTGTCCTAGAGGATTACCGTTTAATTAGACTTAACATTTCATTAATGTTTTGAAGTAAATAAAACGTAGATTTTACTGTTATAAGATGATTCTGTGAATACCAAATCTAGATATGATATAGTTATAGTATGATATTTTGATTGAATGGTAATTTGTAATATTCTGAATAGTAAAATTCATCAGTTATGTCTAAGTTTCCTGTTGCATGCCTTATAATATTGAGTTGCGGTATTTCAATATTTCTGATATTAGGTTCGTGTATTTATCGGAGTGATCATACGGAATTGCACGCTACGAGTCTATTCAATGGTTATGATCTGGCGAATCCTGATCTGGACGTTACCTTACCTAGCATATTGCAAGAGATCTCTGGTTTGACGGATATAGACGATCACACGATTGCATGTGTCCAAGATGAGATGGGTACAGTGTTTATATATAATACGGATAATCAGAAGATAGAGCGACAATTTACTTTTGCAGGAGCAGGTGATTATGAAGGGATCACAAGAGTAGGGAATACTTTGTATGTCATGAGAAGTGATGCTAAGCTGTATGAGATAGAAAATTATACAGATAAAAATTATCTCGTCAAAGAATATCCTATCGAGACATTGATACTCGATAATGAAGGCTTGGCGTATGATCCATTACACAATAGATTGTTGATTGCAGGTAAGAGTGAATCAAAGAAGAAAGAACATATGGGAAGTCGTCTCGTGTATTCTTTCGATCTAGTGAGTAAGACTTTGAGTGCTGAACCTATTTATGCGTTCAAAGAGGCTCAAATGAGTGCTTTTGTAAAAGAGAATAAAATCAGCTTGCCAGCAAAAGGTAAAAAGAAAGGATTAAGAATAAATCCGTCTGCCATATCAGTTCATCCGATCACAGGTGATGTTTTCGTACTTTCTTCCAAAGGGGGAATGCTTTATGTATTTGATCAAGAAAGTAACCTTATTGATCTTCATCCACTCAGTCGTAAGGATTTCAGCCAACCAGAGGGCATTACTTTTTTAGAAAACGGTGATATGTTCGTTTCCAATGAAGGCAGGAAAGGCAAGCCTTCGCTGATGAAGTTTCAGTATCAAGCTGAAGCAGAATAGAGTCTTGAAGGGGCAATTGTATATTTTGATTTAAAGTATTACGATTTTTGTCTTTGCATTATAGTCGAATGGCTGGATCCATAAAGTCTTACCTATAGTCAAGGAATCTGTAATGAAGTATCTGTCCTTACACAAAGTAACTTTACACTAGAAATATAAATGTTAACTATTCGATTATATAGTGATATCGCTACCTTTGTAGATCTTGTAGAAGATCATAAATAGGTAGAGAAGTATAATAACAGCTATGACTAGATTCAAATTGAGATTAAGTGTGCTATATCTGATTGGATTTGTATTCATTCTTGGACGGGTGACTGCCCAAGAGTCTTTTGTAGAATTACATAATAGTAAGGATCCAGCGCCGAAGGAGTTAAGTCTAGAGGAGCGGAAAGTCATACATCAAGAGTATTTGCAAGATGCTATAGAAAGACAAGATACCCAGAGTATAGTATTTGGATACTTGTATCTCGTGGATGATTATACATTGCTTATTGATATGAATTCAGCAATGCTAACGATTCAAAAAGCAGAGAATTTTCTGCGCGATGGTGAAAACCACTTATGGAAAGGTCAGTTAAACCATAAGAAAGCTACTATGTATATGGATCTAGGCAATCATGCCTCTGCCATCAAATACTTTGAGCTAGCATTAACACAAAGTTTGGAAGGAAAAGATAATCATAATGCTGCCATCACATATGAGCAGCTAGGGTCTATATATGGTTATGAGGAAAACTTCGATAAATCTGATGAGTATTACGAGAAGGCATTTGATTATATAATGAGATACTGTGAAGAGACCACGCTCGCTGTCGCCTATGCTAACTACGGCAATGTGCAGAGTTACCGTGGCGATCATAAAAAAGCATTGGAGTATCATAATTTGGCACTTGATCTAAATATAAAGTTTGGAAAAAAACATCGTGAAATGATCTGTCGATCCAATATCGCTGCTGACTATTATGAATTAGAAGAATACGATAAAGCCTTAAAAATATGGCTGGAGTGTGCAGAAGTAAGCAAGCAAAACGATTGGGCAGATCAGCTGATTCTCAATTACTGGGGATTGTCGGATGCATATGACAAATTAGGGAATTCTGAGAAAGCACTTTACTACCTTAAAAAGTACAAAAGCCTTGAAGACAGCTTGGTAGGTAAGGACGTGAATAACGAAATATCAGTTTTGGAACTTCAGCAGGCAGAGAAGATCACTGCGCAGACTATAGAAAAGAAAGATAATGAATTGAGTAGTGCTAAATCGAAGTATACTTCATGGATATGGTACATAGCATTGGCGGGTCTATTTTTGGCGATGGGTTTGTTATTTATGTTTTTGAGTAAAAAGAGACAAGTCCAGCAGCTAAAGAAGAATAAAGAACGTCTCATGGAGCTTACTAAAAAATTAGAAGCTAAGAATGCGGCATTAATGGAGGAGGCTATAAAATCACCAAGTAATTATAATTTAAGAAGTAAATACACATCTGAGATCACTTCAGACGTGACTTCTGATAAGATCAATCCATTCACCATAACCATATTGACTAATAATGATTGGCAATCCTTTAAGATGCATTTTGAAAAATCGCATCCTAAGTTTATACAAGTATTAAGAGAAGCATATTCTGACCTTAGTGAAGCGGAAGAACGATTGTTTTTATTGCTAAAGCTGAAACTGTCAAGGCGTGAAATCGCCAATATATTAGGAGTACTACCAGAGACGGTAAAGAAAACAAGAGGTAGATTGAGGAAAAGGCTTCAATTAGATAGTCAGATAGACTTAGACGAATTTGTAAGTAACTTTAAGTAATACTTATATCCTTTCATATTTCAGTTGCGATTAAAGAATTAAGTTAGATTTTTTGCCTTTAAAATTCTGTTGTGGAAGTCATGCTGCTCTTATTACTTCATTTGTTCTAACTAGTGTTGTTTCTTGTTTGGGTATAGTCACCCATAAGAGTCATTTTACCCTGGATATAAACATAAATGACTAAATTAAATTACATATTATTTTATTGGCGTATATGTTGAAACCTTGATACTATAAGGGTTTGTGCTTTGTACCCTTCGTTGTACCCCCACGATTTGTACAGATTTTTCTATTAGGTACTAGATTTATATTTTATTTAAATCCATTTATAATTTATTAACCTAACCTAATATGAAAAGAATTATACATCTGATTTTAATGGCCTTTGTTGGGCTATTTATATTACCAAATACGTCTTATTCCCAAGAGAAGAATTGGACATTATTAGTCTATCTAATTGGTGCTGATCTAGAATCAAAAAATGACGCTGGTACAACTGACATTATAGAAATGATCGACGCAGGAGCTACTGACAATGTAAATGTTGTGGTACTTACTGGTGGAGCAGATAAAGAGGGTTGGAGAGTACCTTCAGCCCAGTTGTATAATAATGGTGAAGAAACGGTCCTAGATTATGATGCAGGAGGCAAACAAATGTCTTCTTCAGAAAATGTCACTGCCTTTGTCAATTGGGCATTGGATAAATATCCAGGAGATAAAGTGGCTATGACTTTCTGGAATCACGGTAGTGATGTGCGTGGATATGGTAATGATGAGGTTTCGGGTACTAACTTAGCAGTGCCTAAGATTAAGGAAGCACTTGCCAATACTAACTTCATAACGAATAACAATAAATTCGAACTCTTGGGTTTTGATGCTTGCCTAATGGGTAATCTAGAAACGGTATCTACGCTTCAAGAATTTGCCAATTACTATATCGGTTCTGAAGAGCAAGAGCCTGGGCATGGATGGAACTATACACCCATCATCCAATCTCTCAATACAGCGAATGCAAGTTTTACTGGAGATGATCTCGGTCGAGTGATCGTAGATGGATTTTTATCTCAAGCGACTACTGAAGAAACGACAGCGGTAACATTGGGAGTGATTAACACTGCTAAAGTATCAGCATTAGAAAATAGCTTAGTGACATTATTCAATCTCTTAGTAAGTGATAGTAAAATTCAGAAGCTTCATAAAGCGAGAGCTAAAGCGGAAGAATATTCTAAATCTATCAACAATCCGGAATATTCAGAGGATATGGTAGATATCGGAGATTTGATGGTGAAGCTAAAAGGTTTCGCACCAGAACTGTCAACTGAAATAGATGATGTCTTAGCGAAGTTGCAAGAAGCGATCGTATATAGTAGAAATGATATGGCACGGCCGAGAGCTACCGGTTTGTCTATGTATATTCCACATAATGTATTAGTAGATCAAGAGGAGCTGTACAAGATTTTGGATGATCATTATTATAATATCGATTTCAAAATAGAAATTAGAGATTTCATTTATGATGAATACACACCTCAGGCATTAGCAGATAATAATCCACCAAGTGGAACGCATGATCCTAATTTTGTGCTTTTTAATTCTTCATCAGAAGACGTAGCGGCAAAGCAAGTAGGGGAGGTAAGTGCCATCAGAGTAGTTCACGATGATGATTTAGAGCAAGTACAAGTTTTACTAATCGAAGAGTTAGAAGGATTTCAAGATGAGTATCTGATGCTAGGTAGTACTCATGTAGATACTATTATTCATGATGAAGGAGAAGATATCTATGCTTACGTATGGGATGAGCACTGGATCGGTATCAATGGTCATCCTGCATACATATCTGATATCCACGAATACCAAATAGAAGAAGATGGTGTAGTGACAGATTATACGAGAATTCATATTCCGGCAGTGAAGAACATTGATCAAGAGGATGAAGAGTTTCTTATCATGGCTTACCGTTACGATGCGGAATTAAACTATGTATTAGAAAGCATAATTCCAGAGCCATATTCTGATGGATCAGGTGGAATGATCGTACCTAAGCAAAGAGTATTTCTACAACCAGGTGATCAATTACAACTTCTATATGAAGGGTTTAATGAAGTGACAGATGAAGAGTTCTTCGTGGTAGATGATGATGCTATTATCACTATAGAAAACGGTAATGAAGATCTAATGTTGGAATATGATAGACTAGAACTAGGAAACTATCAATTGGGTTACCTTCTTGAAGATCACTCTCAAAATGATACCTTAATATTTGATCCTACTATATACACAGTTGAGCCACTCGGCGTAGAAGCCATTGCCAATAGCAATCACTTTGAAGTATTTCCTAATCCAGCAAGCAACTTAGTAAATGTAAGGTTACTTGAGTTGAATGCAGATGTGTATGAATTGAACATTTATGATCTTATGGGAAGACGTATGTTTAATCAAACATATACAGATGGACAGACTACACTTAACCTAGACTTGACTAGTGGAATCTATACAATAGAAATAGTTTCTGACAACACAAAAGTATCTGACAGACTGATCATTCAGAAATAGATCGATTAAGAATATTTATATTTTATCGAAGCTTCCTTTTTAAATAAATTAGGAAGTAAAACTACCCAAGACTTCATTCTTTATGACTGTGGTTTTGGGTAGTTATTATCTACAGCGATTTATCAATAAGTCAATCCCCAAATTTTATTTTTCATATAATATTCAAGGTGTTCCCTAGTGAAATAGGATGTACCCTCGTTTGTCACCCCTTGCATATATGTGAATATAATTGCTATCCAATATTTTCGCTTTAGTTATTGAAAAGAGAGATTGCCGAATAATGAGAGATCGTAGATGGTCTTCTCCGTTTTAGATTTCTCGGTATTAAATAGTTGTAAATTATAATTAAACATTGAACAAAATGACATTAACAAAAACAGGTATAGTATTGTCTATCTCGATACTTTCCGTGGTTGCTTTTTTCTATTTGAGTAATTCAAATAAAGAGGCAATCATATTCAACGGTAAGAATGCCTATGAGTATCCTGTGTGGGAAGAGATGATCAGAGCAGATATGGTCAACCTCGCAGATTTGGATGCGGCATTTAATGCTTATGCCAGTACGCATGAGTTGGATTATATGACGATTAAAGAATTCAAAAAATTAAAAAAACGTTTTCAGGGTGCTATCGACTTAGATGGTAATTTTAGATCTATGGGACTTCGCTTCGAAGAACTCATGGAGTATAGAAAAGCAAAAGCAAATGATAATGCTCCAGAGGGTTTATTGAAATATGATTTGAGCCAGGCTTCTTTTGCTATGGATATTCCTAATTCAACTAACAGTGGAAGCTGGAAGTGTATAGGGCCATTTGGTAATCCTGAAATACAATGGAGTGCTACAGGAAATGGAGCCATGGACTATATCGAAATGCACCCAACTGATCCAGCAACTATGTATTCATGTGCTCGTAATGGAGGACTGTGGAAGACGACTAACTATGGTAAAAATTGGGTGTCACTTACGAGCCATTTTGCTACGCCACATACCTCATGCGTAGATGTGAATAAAGGCAACCCATCTGTATTGTACTTAGGAGCTAAGCAAGATAAAATGATCTGGTACACTAACGATGAAGGTGCTACATGGCATAACCGTAGTACAGGCATAGATGGTGAAGTATTTGATGTGCACTCTGATCCTTTAGATGCAACAAGAGCGATCGCTAGTACGACGGCGGGCGTATACTTGACTACTGATTCAGGTGTAAGTTGGACGCAAAAGATTAGTGGAAAATTTACGGATATGAGAGTTAGTGATGCCATGGATTTTATGTGTATCTCTAAAGATGCAGCAAATACACCATCCACTTTATTTTTCTCTAAAGATAAAGGGACTACTTGGATCGAGCATACTATAACTACATCACCAGCGACTGTAGATCGTTTTCATGTAGCGATTCATGAGCCAGCAGTAGGGGCTATAAAAGTATTCGCTTATGGTATCGACGTGAGTAATACTCCAAGTAGATTTATAGGGTTGTGGAAAGGAGATTATGATCCTGCTGGTCCAGGAGGGGTATATTTTAATTTCACAGAAGTGAAGCATCCATCCTATGCTTATCCTAATGGAGCTGCAACGCTTCAGTGGACTGCAGCTGCTCCAGGGTATGCCGAGTTAGGAGATGGTTATGGAAATATTAATCCATTTAATAATAATACTTGGGCTAGTGATTTTTGGGTGAGTGATAATGATCCTAATCGTTTACTTACGCAAGCAGAAAAAATGTGGGGTTCTGATGATGGAGGAATTATCTGGGATAGAAAGCCTTCGTATGGAGGATCTAACTGGGCAGATATGAGATTTATGACGACTAACATCGCTCAAGATTCTGTCTTCTGGTGTAATGATGGAGGCTTGTGGGCCATAAGAGAAGATGACCTGTTTCCTACACCTGCGGAAGTTGCCGCTTCAGGTTTTTCTAAAGAACAATATATTATCAATAAAGTAGTACCTAAGAATGGAGATATCTGTGTGTCAGAAGGTAGTCAAATGGACATTAGCCAAATGAGCAAAGACGTATTTATGACTGGAGGTCAAGACATAGGTCAGATATACCAAAGGTCTGGTCGCGCTACTCATGTGGCATCAGCAGATATCTATAGAGGACGGATCAAACCATCAGATGATTCTAAGTTTCACACAGGAGCTCTTAAGGTTAAGCTTGATGGTGGAACTGATGTTTATGAAGTATATAATAGTATAGAAGCGGATCGATTTAATTCTGATAGAATGTATGGATTCACAACTAAGAATGCTACTACGAATATGGCTACAGTAAAATTAGTTAGATCAGTAGTGGGAAATGATTCATGGTTGGTCGATGGATTCTATGGTGAATTTAAACCTAATCCAGGAGGAAGCAGTTGGACGCCTACTCATGATGCTTGGGAAACAGTAGATATTAGTTCGACAGGAATTACAACTCAGAAAGAACATACATTTGAACAATCGAGAGCCAACGCAGATGTAGGTTTTATGGGTGATGAATTGGGTAAGAAATTATTTGTTACGAATAATCTATCTAATGCTTCTCCGACATGGTCACAGTTAACTACGGCACCTGCAGCAAGTAGATATAGAATAGCAACACATCCTTATAATGAAAATGTAGTTGCCTTAGCGACGGATAAAGGAATCTACCTTTCTAAAGATAAAGGATTGACTTGGCACAGTAGAGGTACATTCCCAGAAACCAATCCATTATTTATAATTTTGGATAAAACTCAATCGGAAGGCGTCTATGTAATGACAGAACAAAACGTATATCACATAGATGAGAATATGACAGAATGGGCGGAGTTTAATAAAGGCTTACCATTGATGTTGAATACTGATATGCGAATAGGGTATTACGATAATGGAGACAATCGACTATATGTTTCTAAGTACGGAAGAGGTGTTTGGTCTTCACCCTTACAGAGCGTATTAGATGCTAATGGAGATAAGCCTATTGTAGATTTTAAAGTACATGGATCTAATGATCATGAAGTGAATGTAGGCGGAAAAGTGAAACTCGAAGAATTAACGTTAAATGCAGAAACTCTAAGTTGGGTAATAGAGAATGGCGGAGATGTGATTAATGTAGGAAATGTAAAGTCACCTACTGTTACATTGAATACAGCAGGATACTACAAAGTGACGCTGACAGGTACTAATGCCAATGGAAGCGCGAGTAAGGTGAAAGAATACTACCTGAAAGTAAATGCAGCTCCAGTAACATCAGCTTGTACGCCAGTCGATACAGAAACATTAGCCTATAACAAAGGTTTCAACTTCGTACAGGTGGGACAAGAGAACTTACAAATAAGCACTAAAAAATCTTATTGGGATTCTGAAAAAATATTTAGAATTACATCTACTGAGACTCCAGCTATACATGGAGAAAACTCGCTAATGCGTGTAGCGATCTATATCGATTATGATAATGATGGTAGCTTTAGTGCATCTGAAAAAGTATATGATGCCGGCGGTGGCGTATACGGTTTTAATCATACGCTAAATCCACCTGCATCTGTAGTGAAAAACGTTCCTTTACGAGTAAGGGTAGCCGGAAAAGAAGGCTCAGGAAATTTACCGAGTTCTTGTGAAGATGCAGGAGTAAGACAATCGATAGATACATACTTAATCATATTTGATGAAATCAATTTCACGTCTACTACATCTAACATTTTAAGTGTCAATTCTGCATCGCTCACAACAGTATATAACACAGCGTTGAATGTCAAGAAAGCAGGATTTGTATACTCTACATTTGACGGTGATCTTAATCTAGATAATTCAACGGTAATCGATCACATCGGTGCTTTAGGAAATAATGACACGTATACAAGCACAATTAATGAACTAGATTTTAGTAAGAAGTATTATTACCGAGCTTATGTCATAGATGATAATGAAGTTCACTATGGTCCTAAGATGAATTTGGAATTAGCTCCTTATAAAATTCCATTATCTGAAAGTATAATCGCTTTACATATGGAAGACAATATGTGGCGATTCACTGGAGCGGTATATCCAGAAGGTCACATCTTGACCAGCGTAAGTATTGAACATGGTGAAACGTCTTATACTAATTCTACGCCTATAGATATCAGTGGTGAATCAGCGACAATTAATTTTGATGTGGAGACTACAGTTAATATAGCCCCATCGGTCACTGATTATCAATATCGTATCAAATTGGTATTGGATGGAAAGAACTATTACAGTAATGTAATTAAGCTCAAACCTAATCAGAATATTTGTGTGCCTACAGTAAATTCATCACCTTGGTATAAGAGATTTAATGCGGTAGAAATGGATGGAATAAGCCATACGGAGCCACAAGGTGAACCGCCTTACGAAGATGCAAGTCAAGTAATGTTTAACCTTAATCAAGGAGGCACGCATACATTAACAGCAACAGGCACATACTCCGGCTGGCATAACCTGACATATAATGTGTACATCGATCTTAATAACGATAACGACTTCAATGATGATCACGAACTAGTGGGGTCGTCTGATCCGATCGCTTCTCATATTACATCAATTTCTCTGATGATTCCGTCTACTAGAATAGTTACTGGTAGAAATCTTAAAATGAGAGTGGTAGGAATAGAAAATGGACAAGTCGATCCTTGTGCGACACCAATTCATTCTGGTAATATCAAAGATTTTACTGCATATATCAAGCCTACAAGTACACCGATTAAGATTCATTTGCAAGGCCCATACGCAGGTGCCTTGATGAATGATCAATTGCGTAGTGCGAGTCCAGTACTTATACCTACGACTGAACCTTATACAGCATTAGGCTATACTCATCTCAAAGGCGGCGGTGGTGAAACTTGTGATGCAAGTGTCTTTACCGTAACTGGAAATGATGCCATAGTAGATTGGGTTTACGTAGAATTAAGATCGAAGGACGATGCTACTAAAGTTACGAATACTCGTGCTGCATTGATACAGAGAGACGGAGATATTGTAGATGTGGATGGTGTAAGTGATCTAGGGTTTAGATATGCTGAACCAGACGATTATTATGTTGTGGTGAAGCATAGAAATCATTTGGGTATCCGTACTGCAGGGGTTGTCAGTTTATCCAGTACGACTGCTAAATATGATTTTACAACGAGTCAGACGATGGCGTATAAACCTATGTCACATCCTAACGAACCAATGGCAGACTTAGGTGGTGGTGTCTATGGTATGTATGGTGGTAATAGTAATGGAGATGGCTTTGTGAAAATGACTGGATCATCTAGTGGATCAAATGATTATCTACAAATAATTGCTACGCTTGGAGGTTCGACAAATGCACAAATTGGAGTCTATACATCTGAGGATTTAAATATGGATGGAAATGTGAGAATGTCAGGAGCTTCGCCAGTATCCAATGACTATTTAAAGCTAATTAATGCTTTAGGTGGCTCAACAAATTTTATTAGCAAAACAATAAACTAAGATTAAGATGTATAAAAATATAAAATCAATAATCATCTGTCTCTTAGCTGTGACATCATTAAGCGCTCAGCATTTCGAAGGGACATTTACCAATGAGGGTAATAAATTAACTTTTAAAATTAAGCCAGTAGGTGGCAGTATTACGGAGAGTATAACTTATATAGATTTCAACTTTAGGTTTGATCCTTCATTGAATATTACATATGCTAACATTACACCCAATACTGCAGATTTTCCTGGACTCAATATACAGAAGTTTGCAGAGCGCCAATTCAATGGTATGAAGTATCAAAGGTTTGCTCACAATACAGGGACATTAGGAATGAAAACCTATACACAAGATGTGGAGTACGAAGTGTTTACAGTCACATTAAATGATATAGGTAATGCGATGGGAGATCTGGAGTTAGTTATGGATTTATCCTCTGAGGCTAATTTCCCAAATGATTATATCTTTTCTGTAAATAATTCAATAGGTATTCCTATTACAGATCAGACCGCACCGTATAGTTATTTCTATGCTTCGCAGACTAATCCTACAGGATCGGAGTATGTCATGGCGCTGGCTAATGTAGCGTTGCCAATAGAACTTAAGTCTTTTGAAGCGATAGCTCGCCAAGAAGATATTATGCTGGATTGGGAAGTTTTCGAAGAAATTAATCTATCAAATTATGAAATATTAAGATCAGAAAGTACAGATGATTTTAAGGCGATTACCTCGGTAGAATTTAATGAGAAAAATAATGGTAGATATGCTTATATTGATAGTGACGTAGAGGCGAACGTAAACTATTACTACATACTTAGTGCGATTGATTTAGATGGTAGTGTAGATAACTCTCGAATAAGACAAGCTATGATTAAAGGTAGCGACATAGTGGAGGTTGAAATATTTCCTAATCCAGTACATGATCATTTTTATATCAAGTCTACTGCTGCCGATATGAGAGACATACAAGTCTTTGATTTAGAAGGGAAGGTAATGACGTCTCAGTTAAGCATTGTAGATCAAGGCGATCATACTTTTTATATAGATAGTAGTGAGCTGTCGTCAGGTACGTATTTTGTAAAAATAGCGGATGTCATGAAGAAAATTGTTGTAGCGAAATAATGATCTCTTAGATATTTAGAATATCAAAAGAAAACATTTTTACTCCAATAGCAATAGAATGCGAATAGCATTGGATTTGGTTTTTGCTGCAAAATGAAAATAGTATTTGCCCTAATTGATATTTAGATCTGGAGCGGCGTTGCCGTTCCAGATTGTTTAATCTTGGCAAATACAGGTATTTATTCTCATGGCTAATAATAGAAGATTATTTAAAAATACTAGTTTCAGTAGTACTCTACGTACAGTCTGATTTAAAATGTTTTGTCAATCAATTTGTTTGGTGCACTTCAATAGTCCTTTGTGATTGTTGGAGTGTTTTTTTTTGAGCTCACCTCGAAAGTTGGATGAGTAGTAAGCAGATGGATAATGATTTTAATATCATTGGCTTACGATAATATATTATTACCGCTGTAGATAAGCTGTGAAATCGAACAAATGTGATTCAGGATAGCTTTTATGAGTATTACCAAGATAAAATAAGCAAGCATATGGAAAATATAAAGGATTTATCAATAACAGGGTCTTTACAATTGAATCAATTTGAGATTCATAGTGTGAAAGAACGAGTAAATGACATCTTGGATATCTTGTCAGGGGTAGTTAAATTATCAATATTTTTCACAGAAGCAAAAGATAGTATCAAAGTAATAGTGAAATCAGTAGTAGAAATAAAAGACAAGAGAAAATGCTTGAGATACCATTGTAGTGGAGAAGATAAGTATGAAGCATTAGATACGGCATTGAACTACTTAGGACGTAAATATTTCAAGTTAGCAAGTAAGGGGAGGAGCTGCATAGAAGCAGAATTACTCGATAGAGCAAGTTAGAAAATTTAGCGTAGTTGCGTGGTGTGAGGGTTTATTGATTGTAATAAAAATAGAAAAGACATGGTAGATTGGATTTTAAATTCGTGGAGTGATGTATGGGTGTCTGCAGTAAGTAGCATTTTGATATTCATAAGTATCATAGTCGTATCTAAGCTAGCAGGCCTAAGAACTTTTGCGAAGATGTCTAATGTGGATTTTGCGGCTACCATAGCTATAGGATCTATCATAGCATCTGTTATTATGAATTCAGATCAATCTTGGATTAAAGGTTCTGTAGCCATCGCTTCGGTAATCTCACTGCAATTAATATCTTCTTATCTCAAACGAAATAGCAAGGTGTACGAACAACTTACTTCTAACCAGCCTGTAGAACTATTGAGAGATGGTGAAGTTTCTTATGATCATTTGAAAGAGACAGGAGTTTCATACAGTGATCTGATGGCCAAATTAAGAGAAGCGAATGCCTTTAATATTAGCAATGTATATTCTGTAGTATTAGAAACTACTGGCGATATATCAGTTTTACATAGTAATGATGACGATATTATGTTATCTCAAGACGTGATGACTGGTGTAAAAAGAATCAATCAATAAGACGATCAAAATCTATTATGAAAATAGCAATAATTGGAATGGGACCGAGAGGACTAAGTGCATTGGAGCGTTTATGTTATCATGTCGTTGAATTAGATCAGATATCAATTACGATATATGAAACTACGGATATGGCTGGCTATGGACATGTATATAATACAGCACAGCCTAATGCTAACTGGGTAAATATATCTGCAAGAGCACTAGATGACTTGAAGGGAAGAACTCAGTTAACCTATAGAAGCTTCGATATTCCAGAATTTCCGGCTTTTATTGATTCTCAATACAGCAGGAGTGAGGTAGGTCATAGCACCGAAAATTCAGATATATGGCATTATAGAAGTACGATCGGAAAATACCTCAAAGAAAGATTTCAATCGATTATCAATCCACTTTTGAAAAATGGAGTAGCTACAGTTTTGTCCAATAAAGTGGATAAGGTAAATTATGTAGATAGTACTATAGAAGTTATTACGGATGAGGGAAATGTCGATAAATTTGATGAAGTATTATTAACGATAGGTCATCAGCCTACCACCATAGACGATCAGCTTTCAACGTGGTTATCCAAAGCTAAATCTAACAGTGATATTCTGTTGTTTACTGAGGCCTATCCGATTCGAAATTTACAATCTGTTATTGAAGAAGGTCATCATACGATCGGGTTAAGAGGATTTGGTCTGGCGGCAATAGACGTCATAAGGTATTTGGTAAATTGCATAGATGCTAAAAGTGATGTGTCATCTAATCATAATTTAACTCCCCAAAACGTATCGATTTGCGCTTTCACACTTGATGGATTAGCACCTGTACCCAAACCTTTAAATGAAAAAGTAGACAATCAATTCGCTCCCTCCAAAGATCATCTGAATCAGATTAGTATGGCGATTAGCCAAGCGATTGAATCTGATGTTAAGACACATTTGTTTCTAGTGGAAGTGATTACTACAATAACAAGTCAATTATATAATAGATATAGAAAGCAACAAGGGCTTTCTGATGTAGAGGGTGATATGGCTATTGCAAAATGGATATCAGAAGGTGCGACCGACCATGTATTATTTGCAGATAAAGATAAAGACGTAGTAGCTATTATAAAGGATCAAGTGCAAATGGCCAGAGGAGAACAACAATCGTCCTTGGATTATTTTATCGGTCAGGTATGGCGACATATCCAACCTACATTATATGATGAGTTATCACATAGAGGTTTTGAGGATGATCTAATGGCAGAAATAATCTCTATTGATGAAAGGATTAAAAGATACTCTTATGGTCCACCGGTTCAGAGTATGGAATATATATTAGATTGTGTCGATCGAGGAATATTAAGTCTTCAGTTTTTGGATAATCCTTCGCTTGAGCTTACTGAGAAAGGGTGGGATATTTCAAACCACGGAAATCGAATGACCGTAACGGCTATGATTAATACTGTCATAGATTCTCCTAAGATACTTGATGTCAAGAGTGCTCTTGTTCAGTCTTTATTGGCAGATGATATTATTCAACCCGTACACAGAGATTATGGTATAGATACTACGCCATACGGTAGAATTGTAAACGCTGAAGAGAATGCTGATTTACCTATTTATTTATTAGGACGATTAGCTAAAGGAAGTGTAATTGGCGTTGATGCCATATTGGAATGCTTTGGAAATAGAATCGATGCTTGGGCAGAAGAGTTTTCGAAGAGAGTAAATGCTGAAAAGAAATAATAGTAGTAGTTGTATCTATCATTAAGCGCAGCTAATTATTAATAACTTATACTATGGTTTAGCTCAATACAACTCAGGTCATATGGTATACAAGGAACCATTTATAACAAAAAAAAGAAGGCTTGATTCATCTAGGATCATCAAGCCTTCAAGAAAAATATAACAGGGCATTATTACTAAATAACTATTTGCATTTTTCGAAGATCTGGATGCTTCGAGTTGGTCGAAGACGCTACTTCAAAATATTTTTTAGCCTCTAAACGGTTTTCTTGTTTTATTGCAATTTCCGTCATCACTTTATTGACATCAATATTGCTAGGTCTCTTGCGATATTCTTTGTTAGCATATTCTTTAGCCATATCTATATCTTCTAAGATATTAAGATAGAGATTAGCATATTCTAGATTCATATTGTGACCACTATCTGTATCTTCTTTAAGCATTACCATGATCTCATCCATAAGACCGTTCATCTCCTCTGTACGTCCTTGCTTCTTGTATAATTCAGCAAGTGAGATATAGAAACCTACTTCTGGAATAATAGCCATGGCTTCTTTTAGAGTAGCTTCACCTTCATTCTCTTGACCCTGAAGTATTTGTACATCACCTATGGCGCCAACCGCAAATGGATAGTTAGGTCTCATGTCCAGTATCTCATTATATACTTGTTTTGCATTATCTAATTGGCCGTATTTTTTATAGATATCTCCTAAGGTGAGCATCGCCCATGCTGTCTCTTCATATCCAGGATAACCAGACTTTACGGCTAATGTCATCGCTTCAATACTTCCTTCTACATCACCATGGATTTCTCTTAGGTAAGATACACGGCTGTATGATCTGATATCTGGTTTGATGGATATCATCTTATCAGAAAGTTTTACAGCTTTATCGTAATTTCCTAGTTCTACATTAGCATCTACCAGTACTCCATGGATTTGAGCATTGTTAGGATTAAGCAGAGCTGCTTCGTTACCAGTTTTCAATGCTGCAGCAAATTCATGAAGAGATAATTCTACTCCAGCTTTAGTCGTAAGAGCTAAGAATTTCATATCCTCAGTCAATTTTGAATCGATAAGGGCATCATCTAATATCGCTAGAGCGGCAGGGTAGTAGTGGCCATGTTCACCAGTTACTCTTGCCTCTTTGATATATAATTGTGCTAATTGAATTTTAGTTTTATTGTCATGTGGTTTAGCCGCTAATACTTTGGTATAGTTGCTATAGTTATTTTGCACTTCGTCCCATTCTTTGCCGAGTTGAATGGCTTCTCCTCTTTGTATGAGTTCGGCAGTTTCTATTTGGGCTGGTGCAGATTCGACCTCGTCGCCTTTGCAAGATGAAAATAGAGTCAATGCTATAACCGTCAGGGCTATAGGTCCGTACGTTTTGATGATTGTATTCATTATATCTTATTATGATTTTGAAATAATACGTAAAAGATGGGTTCATTTCCTTCTACACCTATACTTACGTGTGCTGATTTCAATTTGGATTTGTAAAAGGTGAAAAAACTTCAAGTTTATTTGATGAAGATCTCTATAAATAAAAAAGAGGTCACATCTAATGACGTGACCTCGGTTTTCAAAACCCCAAAAAACCATAATAATTCTTGTTGTTTCGTTAGGTGGAGTAATTAACTCTGCCTAGATATGTTTGGGTATTTATATTATTAATTCGCCTTGATAAATTTCATTGAATGTGAAAATTTATCGTTAGAGATAGTTAAGATGTACATACCTTCATTGAGATCGACTACATTGATGTTACTTACATCGCTATTGACCTTTGATTGTATTACTACTTTACCATCTAGTGAAGTTATTGTCATGATGGCATCATGGTACAATACATTATTACCTGCAATCGCTAATGATATTCTATTACTCGCTGGGTTAGGAAATAATTGTATTTCAATTTCCTCATCCGCAATATTAACCGTTGCTACATCTATGATTGCATCTTTAGCCATATGTATAGCTGATACTCCTGACTGAAGTACATTGTATATTGGAGCTACGTTACCTGCAAGCGTATTTACTTCAAATCCTAAAACTCTACCGCCTTCATTAGCTCTTTCAGCTACATAAGCGATATTGCTAGTATTGTCATAGTCTACATCTACAGGGTTACCTAAGTTAGTGGCAGGACCTTCGATTCTTACTTGCTCAGTAGCAGAGATATTATTATCATCAGACTTACTTTCAAAATCAGTGATAAATACAATGGCTCCATCTACTGCACTTGAAGCTTCAGCTACATCAGTAAGGATTAGTAAATCTATGGATTGATCATATACAAGACCATGTGTTCTTACAAGACCATCTATAGTGATGATCTCATCAGGTGCAAGGTCTGTTCCTTGTAATGGCTTACTTAAGAAAGATTCTAATACGGCCAATTGATTCGTATTATCCATTACAGCTAAAAGACTACCTTCTGCTCCAAATTGAATTCCCCATAAGTTAAAAGATGTAATAAATTCTTTGTCTAATGTGATACTTGATCCATCAATTGTATATACTACAAGTTTATTGAGCTGTCCGTTAGCATCACTAGCATCTTGTGCTACGACTAGTTTGTTTCCGAGTACTGTGATTTCTCTTCCATTGCTAAAGTCAGAAGTAGATGTTCCACTAATGGATGGTGTTCCTCCTGCGTTAAGTGTTGCATTAAGATCGGCATAAGCATTGATAACATTATTTGTTCTATCTAATTCGTATAATACATCGTTATCTTTATCGTAGTAAAGGCCATCAGCATCCATCGCACCGCTAAATGAATTCACGTTGATGTTTCCGTTTTCTTTTACATCATAAACAGTAAGGATATCTTCTGTATTAGATGAAGTAAAAAATTGTGAGACTGTCTCTAGTTCTACCATTGGATCCATCAAATCACTGAAATAAATTGCTGAAGCACCTGCGAAATCTCTGGAGTAGCTAGGGGCTACATCACCACCTACTGTAGCTCCATCAAAAGCTAAAATTCTACCGCCACCATTGGCTCTTTCAGCGATGTATATAAGATCGTTAGTGTAATCGTAGGCAACATCCACTGGGTTACCCAATAATGTGCTAGAACCTTCTACTCTTACTTGCTCTGCGGCGGATATAGTCCCATCAGCAATTGCTGCTGTGAAATTTCTTACGATGGCAAAGGCACCATCATCAGCTACTGCTCCAGATGCTACATCTGTAAGTACCATAACATCGTTATCAGTATCGACTATGAGGCCATGTGTTCTGATGATTCCTTCTACTGTAATCAATTGATCTGGTGACACTTCATCTCCGTCTGCATTAGATAGAAAGTTGTTAAATATCGCAAGTCTATCACTGTTGTCTTCGATCGCATATAGTGCATCTCCCACTAGTTGGATTCCCCATAGGTTGAGATCAGTCGTAAATTCGGCTGTACGTACGATATCATTTGCAGACACGATATATACTACAAATTTATTTTCTTGACCATTGTCATCACTTGCATCTTGTGCTACTACTAAGGTACTTCCATCTACAGTAATCTCTCTACCATTGATAAAGTCTGAAGTAGAGGTAGCTGTTAATGTAGGATTGTCTCCTGACTCGATTGAAATCTTAGCATTACTATATGCATTGATTACATTATCAGATCTATTAAGTTGGTATAAAACATCATCGTCGCTGCTATAGTAGAGACCATCTGCATCAGTTCCAGCTACTCCGAATGATCTGAATGTTACATCGTCTGTACCATCTACACCGAGCATAGCGGCAGTGCCAGTTGTATTAGAAGATACAAATACATTCAGTAAATCTTCTCCTTCTGTTTCTTGTATACCGTCATAGATTTCTCCACTACAATCTCCTTTACCACTTGCTGGCTGTGCCAAGTATGGGAATGAAGAAGTAAAGTCTCTATCGTTAGCTTCTACTCCTGTAGAATACGTCAATACATCTAATAAATCGTCAGTTACAGGACTTGCATCTGGATCAGTAGCGTCATAATCATCATACCATAATCCTACTGCTGCGAGTACTACTCCGCCCACCGCTTGTAATTCTATTCTTGTTACATCATCTTCTAGTCTACGTCCATTTGGAAAACCATCCATGTTAGGAATAAATTCTAATTCTGCGGTAGTATTAAAAGGTGCTACGGTAAGACCAATTGCCGCGGCTTGAACTAGACCTAAAGAACTGAAATTTGGATCATCTCTAGGTGTTACAGGTACGGCCATATTTAACCTTAGCATATCACCACCGTTAGGTAAGAAGTTATTGATAAAAGGCTTACCAGCGGCTACTGGATTGCCACCTTTTCCTGTAGCTAATTGGTATGGTATAGCATTAGGTACTCCTGTGTGAAATATAGGCCATAAATCTACTGATCTAGGTTTTCCTGGAATCAATAATAAATCGCCATATACTTCAAATGCAGTACCTGTTAGGTCTCCACCTGCAAGCGCACTAACACCATCTGCTCCATTGGAGAAGTCAAATGCACCGAGTGAAGCTTTCTGAATACGTAATGGACCGAATGCTGGCACTGCGCCACCAAACTGTGCATCATCCATATATAAAGCTAACTCTGGATTATAGAAAAATTCATCCATTTCTGTCTCTGCTAGTTCGTCATAAGGAGTGATAGCATTCCAAAAATCTTTATATCCGATTGGAATAACTGCTTCATTAGTTAGAGGCATTCCTAATCTAGATACTTGTACCCAGTCACCACTATTTACAGGTTCGCCTGTAGCAGATATAGTTTGTAACGCTGGTCTACTGGCAGAAGCCCATACACCGATCACATAGTTAGGATCTAATATATTTTCTGGCTCCGCAGGTGCTCCAGCTTTTAGTAAAGTAGAGATAGGCACTTGTATTGCTATGGCACTTACATTGTAACATCCCACACCATCTACAGGTGTACCATTTTGTCTTGGCGCATCACCTAGATCAAAAATACCTCCGAGGTCAACAAAAAATGGATCGTCAGTAGGTCCAGCAAAAACTCTCTCTCCTGATGAAGCGGTATTGATCGCAGAATTCCATAAAGTGTTATAATCTGTATTAAGTCCAGCAGCACCAGAGATTGATCTTTCACCAATATTATTAGGTGGTACGATTCCGTCAGTGACGATCGTTTCAAAAGTCAATCCACCATCCATACTTCTCTCAAGTGTATAAGTAGTTTTTAAGTTTTGAGCGCCTAATCTCATATTGAAAAAAGTCGAAGGATCTTCATTGACTACGTTGAATGTAAATCTATAAGTTACTTCATCACCCACTACAGATGCATCATTATCTACATGCACTTCGTATCTGATGTTTTCACCGAAGCTATAGTAGTTAGGTCCACCGTGCGGCAGTTGGAAAGGTACATAAGTAGCAATTAAGGTAATTGTATTAGGATCGTCAGGACTACGAAATGCATACACATCTACGTTATCAGCGAGTGGATCATTAGCAATTAGTGGTGCTTCTCTGTGGCTAGATGCGTCTAGCGAAGACATTACAAAAAGTAACATGACCAAGCAGAGCGCTAGTTTTATTTTAGTTAAATATTTCATTGTATATATTTTTTAAAATTCATGTCTCACAGTGGAGACGGAATTGATTTGTTAGTCTGTCTATAGAAATTTGAAGGGTATTAATCCTGTCTCACTTCTGTACCGCTCCATGGAATCGCTACATAAGGAAATGTGTTTCTAAAAGCCTTATCGTTAGATTCTACTCCAGTTGAGTAAGTCAATACCCCAAGTAAATCATCAGTAACTGGACTAGCATCTGGATCAGTAGGATCGTAATCATCATACCATAATCCGACAGCAGCAAGTACGACTCCTCCAACGGCTTGTAGTTCTATTCTTGTCACGTCATCTTCTAGTCTACGACCATTGGGGAATCCATCCATGTTAGGAATAAACTCTAAGTCGGCAGTAGTATTAAATGGTGCTACAGTAAGACCGATAGCGGCTGCTTGTACGAGACCTAAAGAACTAAAATTTGGATCATCTCTTGGTGTTACGGGTACAGCCATATTTAGTCTTAGCATATCTCCACCGTTAGGTAAAAAGTTGTTAATGAAAGGCTTCCCAGCGGCTACTGGATTACCGCCTTTTCCTGTAGCTAATTGGTATGGTATAGCGTTAGGTACTCCTGTATGGAATATAGGCCATAGATCTACAGATCTTGGTTTTCCTGGAATTAATAAAAGGTCTCCATATACTTCAAAGGCAGTACCTGTCAGGTCTCCGCCTGCTAGTGCACTTACACCATCTGCTCCGTTAGTAAAGTCGAATGCGCCTAATGAAGCGGTCTGTATACGCAGTGGGCTAAATGCAGGTACGGCAGATCCAAATTGATCGTCATCCATATATAAAGCTAACTCAGGGTTGTAGAAATACTCATCCCATGTAGTCTCTGCTAATTCTTGGTAAGGTGTTAATCTATTCCAAGCATCTTTCTGACCAATAGGAATGATGGCTTCGTTAGTAAGTGGCATACCTAATCTAGATACTTGTACCCAATCTCCTGATACATCTACAGTACCATTAGTATTGAGTGTACGCATAGCTGGTCTACTAGCAGAAGCCCATACACCGATCACATAGTTAGGATCTAAGATGTTTGATGGTTCTGCTGGAGCTCCAGCTTTGAGTAATGTAGAGATAGGTACTTGAATCGCTATCGTGTGTACATTGTATTTTGCTATTCCGTCTCTTGCAGCGCCATTCTGTCTAGGTGCATCACCTAAATCAAAAATACCTCCGAGATCAACAAAAAATGGATCATCCGAAGGTCCTGCAAATACAGTTTCGCCTGTACTAGTTTTAGTAATAGCTTGGTTGAAAAGATCTGAATATTTAGATCCTAATCCAGCACCACTTTCAATAGATCTAGGTCCGATATTTACAGGCGGTACATATCCATCAGTAACTATCGTTTGGAATGTAACGCCACCGTCCATACTTCTTTCTAGAGTGTATGTGGTTTTAAGGTTTTGCTTTCCTAATCTAATATTGAAAAAGGTAGTGGGGTCTTCATTAACCTGAGTAAAGGTAAATCTGTAAGTGATTTCGTCTCCTGGTATTGAAGCATCATTATCCACATGGATCTCATATCTTACATTCTCTCCAAAGGTATAATAGTTAGGTCCACCAAATGGTAATTCTCCAGGAATATAACTAGCAATAATAGTAATCGTATTCGGATTATCTGGACTACGGAATGCGTAGAGGTCAGTATTATCTGCTAGAGGGTCATTGGCAATAAGAGGAGCTTCACGATGGGAAGATGCTATGGTTAGCATCGATATCATCATAAGACTCAGCATTAAGTATACTTTTTTCATCTCGTGTAGAATTTAAGGTTTATGAATTATTGGATCAGATATCGAAGTTGATATCCAATTACACCTATACTTACGAGGAGACTTCTCTAGTTGGATTTATTTTGTAGAAGATTTTTTAAAATTAAGTTAAACATCTTGATTGGGATGACTAGTATTACCGCATGTAGTGTACCTATAATTAAGTTTATAGTTATCTGAAAGCTACGTATTGATTAGGAAGTGAGCAAAGGGAAAGAGATTGGGACAATGAATTTTAGAGATAAATGATGAGTCGAAAAAATCTTATAATTGTTTTAATGAAATAAGCTAGATCCAGTAATATGATCAACAAATTTATTGCTATTGATCTGCAATAGATCTATACACCGTCCTAGTTTCAGGATGTTGTTCATTTTTTTCTTGCCATTCATGGTGATAAGATTTAATTCACCATTCTTGCATAGCACTGTGTATTTCTAAAGACTTTCTAGGGATACATTGGCATTTACCATGCTATGAATGATCATCCTATGTCTAAGTTATATTTTTACTTCTATTACTTGGCCTTCAGCGATCACATATACAGCATCCGTTTTTTGGGCTACTACTTTGGCTAAGCCTGTAAATTTTCCAAAGGCAGGAAGTACGCAACATTGAGTCCCAAAGTGAAAGCAAGGAAGTTTGATATATTGTTTTCCTTTGCCAATCAGTTGTATGCCAGGATGTATATGTCCATGAAAATTATACAAATTCTCTGGTGTGTCTAACAAAGGGTAATGAGAAAATATATAAGGTCCGATAACTAAAGGCTCAGTATAGATAGGAATATTTAATGGATCAAAAAGCTGCGTATCTATGATATCATGATTGCCTTGTACTAATTCGAAAGTGATATCAGGATAATTGGCTACGAACATGCTGAAGATATCCCATGTACTATTTATACTGCTATGGAATAGGTCTCCCAGAAAAAGTACTCTACTAGGATGATAGGTTTCTATAATAGTATTGAGATTGGAGAAGTTGTCATCCATAATGTCTGACGGAACAGAGATTCCTGCCAATCTAAAATGAGTGGCTTTACCCAAGTGCAGATCTGCTACAAAAAGGATGTCCTGTTCTTCCCAATATATTCCTCGAAGAGGGTGGAGGTGTAATGTTTGTTCTTGATGTTGGATGATCATTCTATCAGTTTGATTCTCATTTTTTGGATGCGATCTTGTAACGATTCACTAGTTACCGTTTCTCTCATTCTATCCACCATAATCGGAAATGCAAAAGGTGTTGCCTTATTGGGTCTTGTTATAATAATATTTTGATTTTGTATCCGCTCTAAGGTAGACCGCATTCTATCTTCTTCTAGTTGAAAATACATCACTTCTTCATAGGCTTGGAGAATTAGTAAATTATTGGGTTCGTACTCTGAAAACATATCGAAGAACAATTGTGATGAAGATTGCAAATGCTTCGTACGTTTTTCAGCTCCAGGAAATCCTTTGAATACTAATCCTGCGATAGATGCGATATCTCGAAATTTTCTTCTAGCCATTTCTACTTCATTGGCACTACGGCTGATGTCGTCCATCAATCCATCTGTAGTAAATATGCTATGAGTAATGATGCGATCTACATCGATCTCTTTATCACTTAGTAATTCAAAGCCATAATCATTCATAGCAATAGAAAAACTGATAGACATCTGTTGTGAGATGCGATAGGCGATCAATGTGCTAAGTCCTTCATTGACAAATCTTCCTTCGTAAGGATACATAATGAGATGGTAGCCTTCTCTATCTTTAAAATATTCTACCAGAAATTCATTTTCTGAGGGAATATGCGATCTCGATTGCTGTAGGGTAATTAGAGGAGCGAGCATTTTGAGTTCTATACTTTTATAATCACCGCTATAGATTAAACTAATTTGATGTCTCAATTCTTCTGATAGTTGTGAACTGAATTGCATTCTACCTCCGCCCCAGGATGGTGTTCTAGTTGTTTTCTTTTTAGATGCTCGCACTCGAACTTCCATGTTGCGGACTTTTACAATCTCTAGCGCTTTACCAGTAAACATAAATACATCGCCTGGACTAAGCGCTGAGATAAACCGCTCTTCTACTTGACCTATTCTCCCACCTTTTAGATATTTGACTTCCATCGTAGTATCACCGACGATAGTACCTATAGACATACGATGTCTCGTGGCCGCTGATTTATTTTGGATATGGTATCTACCGTTGACAATGCCTACACGATTATATTCATCGTACGCATCTAATGCAGCACCGCCACTATGTATAAATGCAAGCACCCAGTTCCACTCTTCATCAGAAATAGAACTGAAGGCAAAAGTTTTTCGTACTTCAGAAAATATCTGATCTGGCATGAAGCCATCGGACAAACTAAGCGTTACGAGATACTGAGCAAGTACATCAAAAGACCGAATATATGGTTTTCTACTTTCGATATTATTGCGTTGGATAGCCCTTCGTAGCGCCGCACTTTCAAGTAGCTCTAAGGAATGGGTAGGGACAAAGTAAATCACACTCTCGGCTCCAGGACGATGTCCACTACGACCTGCACGCTGTAAAAATCTAGCGACTCCTTTTGGACTACCTACTTGTATAACGGTTTCTACTGGACGGAAGTCTACACCTAGATCTAGACTCGAAGTACAGACTACGAGTTGCAACTTACCTTCATGAAGAGATTGCTCTACCCATTCTCTTTGAGATCTATCCATTGCACTATGGTGCATAGCCATGATCCCTGCAAAATCAGGATAGTATTCTAATATAGTTTGATACCAACGCTCACATTGATTGCGGGTATTGGTAAATAGTAGGGTAGTCTTACTACTGATTATAACATCAACGACCTTATCCATCAGATGTAAACCTAAATGACCAGCCCAAGGAAGTTTATCTATTTCATCAGGAAGAATGGTTTGTATTTTTATCTTTTTCTTGATGGACGATTTGATGATTTTCCAATCTGGCTGCTGATCATAATGACCAAATAATATACTTGCAGCCTCTTCCATATTGCCAAGGGTTGCTGAGATTCCCCATATCTTTAGTTGAGGCCTGATAGCCTTGAGACGAGATAATGCCAGTTCTACTTGTACACCTCTCTTGGATCCAACAAGTTCATGCCATTCATCCGCTACTAAGACTTTTATGTTTTTAAATATGTCTTCATGGTGGCGCTGCGCGATCATTAAATGTAGACTCTCTGGCGTGGTTATTAATAGTTCAGGAGGATTCTTTTTTTGCTTGGCTCTATCACTGCTAGAGGTATCTCCAGTTCGTATTCCTATATCCCATTCTATTCCTAGATCATTGGCCGCACGTTGAGCTGAACTCTGTATCTCTTTTGCCAATGCTTTGATTGGAGTGATCCAAATTGCTTGTAATCCATTTTGTATGGGTAATCTATCTTTGCCTCGGTGCTCAGATAAAAATTCTATTAATATAGGAATGATGAGTGAGTAGGTCTTTCCAGATCCTGTAGCGGCATTTACAATTCCACTTTTGCCTTGCCAATATCTCTTCCAAGTATCTGTTTGAAATTTAAAAGGCTCCCATCCCTGATCAGAAAACCATTGTGTCGCTATATGTAGTTGTTCGGATCTTGTCACAGAGAATAAATAGATTAGTACTAAGTTTAGTTTATTGATTTACAATATAAGAGAGTGGCTGCCCCTTATGTACAGCTAGCCATAAAGATCTAGCATTTTCTTGAGATCTGCGAGTGTGTTAGCTTCTTTTACGGGTTTGTCTTTTCGCCAGCGGAGCATTCTTGGAAACCGAAGAGAGATACCTGATTTATGTCTTTTAGATTCATTGATACCTTCGAAGGCTATTTCGAAAACAAGTTCTGGATTTACACTTCTTACAGGTCCAAATTTCTCTTTTGTATTCTTTCTTACCCAAGCAGTAATCTGATTAAACTCTTTATCAGTTAGTCCTGAGTATGCTTTAGTAAATGGTACTAATTGATCGCCATCCCAAACCGCAAAAGTATAATCGGTAAATAGGTTTGCTCGACGACCGTGGCCAGATTGTGCATATAGCATGACAGCATCGATGGTAAGTGGATCTACTTTCCATTTCCACCAATCGCCTTTTTTACGACCGATCTTATATTCAGAGTCAAGTCGTTTGATCATCAATCCTTCACTTAACAGGGATCTTGATTTTGCCCTTTCCTTTGCCGCTTCTTTCCAATCATTGACATCTACTCTTTCGGATAGTAAGCAGATTCCATTAGTAGGATGTGCTTCTAATAGTTGCTCCAGTAATTTTCTGCGATCTACCAGTGGTTGGCTTCTGATATCTTCTCCATTATATTCTAAAAGATCATAACACATGAGTACTATCGGCGCGGATTGCAGTATTTTTTTCGTTAAGTTTTTGCGGCCGATACGTGTCTGAAGTATATTGAAACTTAAAGGCATACCATCTTCAAAAGGAAGAATCTCTCCATCTAATACAGTGCCATTAGGTAATAGCTCAGCTAGAGGATGATACTCAGGAAATTTATCTGTAACGAGCTCTTCACCTCTTGACCATACAAATATTTCATTATCTCTTACGATGACTTGTCCACGGATACCATCCCACTTCCGTTCTAATTGCCATTCTGATACATCTCCTAGTTGTGATGTTTCACTCTCTACAGCATAGGCGAGATAAAATGGATAAGGTCTAGAGATATCATCTAGTGGATTTTCGCTTCTTATCAATTCTTCATAGCTAATGGTATCTGGCGTCCAATTACCCATGAGTCTATGCGCCATAGCACTTTCTTCTTGCTCCTCATATTGCGCTACCGCTCTCATGATCAGTTTTTGAGATACTCCGATTCTGAATCCTCCAGTAATTAATTTGTTGAATACAAATCTTTCATTATAATCTAATCCAGACCAAGCTTCGAGGACTACTTTTTTCTTGTAGTCTTCTTCTTGCTTATCTAATGATTTGATAATGTCTATCCATTCTGTGAGCGTCTTGGTATGCTGCTGAGAAGGTGGAGGAAGCACTAAAGCTATAGTCTCTGCGAGATCACCCACGACATGGTAACTCTCTTCGAATAACCATAGTGGAACTTGCGCTAACTCTGACGCCCATACACGCATTAAACTTGTTTTGACCGTTCTTTTAGGTCTTCTATGGCTGAGTATAGCAATCGTCCAAAGCTTATCTTTGTCGCTTGCTTCTCTTAGGTATGCGACGAGATATTCCACTTTTTTAAGTGTCTTAGTCGTCTGATCTAATTGATTAAATAGTTGGGCAAATCTCTTCATAACTACGTCGTTGGAGATTTAGATTCTTCATTGGATTCTGTCGCTTCGCCATCCAAACTTTCACCTGTAAATTCGGTCTGCGCCGCTTCTGCATCTAATCCTTGTTCTTTAAGATATTCTGTATAGATTTTAGTGTAGCCATGTGTCACGATTACTCGTTCGGCTTCTGTCTCTTTTATAGCGGTGTTGAGATCTTTCCAATCTACATGATCGGACAATACAAAACCTCGTTCAGCAGCTCTTCTTCTCCTTGCTCCACGCAAAGCCATCCATCCTGATGCGATTCCGATAGATAATGGTTTAAATTTTTTCATCCAAGCACTATTGATGGCACCTGGCGGAGCAAGTACTAAGTTGGATGTGTAATCCTTCACTGGTATCTCTTGACTTACACGAGTAGTTTCTGGTAATTTGATTCCTTGATTTCGGATTACTTCATTGATGTTTTCTACAGCGCCATGCGTATATATTTTTCCAATAGACGTATCTAGACCGTTCAAAATGCGTTGAGCTTTTCCTAATGAGTATCCAGTAATAAAAGTGACTTTACCTTCTGCAGCATTGCTTCGCCACCATTGATTGATATCGTCAAATATCTCTTGCTGAGGTTTCCAATCGTATATCGGCAATCCAAAAGTAGATTCGGTAATAAAAGTATTGCACTTGACTGGTTCGAATGCTTCAGATATGCCATCGTCTTCTAACTTAAAATCTCCAGAAGCGACCCAAGTATCACCTTTATACGAAGCTCTGATTTGCGCAGATCCAATGATGTGCCCAGCAGGATGAAATGAAAATTCTACACCATTGATATTGATGCTTTTACCATAAGCTATAGTCTGTATCTTGATGTTGCCTAATCTGTACTTAATAACAGGAGCGGCACTCTCGGTAGCCAGATAGGATTTATGTCCCCACCGAGAATGATCTGCGTGGCCATGAGTGATTAATGCCTTATCCACTGGGCGCCACGGATCTATGTAAATGCCTGCCTTTTCGCAGTATATCCCTTTTTCTGTAAATCTAAGAAGATCATTTGTCCTTGTGGTTTGCATATCATAATAACAAGAAGTGCGTATGCTTGTTCGATTTCTAGAAATAAAAGAAATCTCCTTCACGTATCGGCAACCAATATTTATTTTTAATGGGTTGTGGACTTATGTATGCTTGTAGCTTCCTCAATCGAATATAAAATAAAAAAGGCTCCATTACAGAGCCTTTCATAAATTTATCTTCGCGATATTATAACCATTTTTTTCTTTTAAACCACCATAACATTCCTAAAGTAATTACAACCATGGCTACCCATAGCATATAATATCCATTCCTATATTTAAGTTCAGGAATCACTTCGAAGTTCATTCCATATAATCCTGTGAGAAAAGATATTGGGACAAATATGGCTGTGACAATAGTTAAAAATTGCATGATCTTATTCATCTTCAAGCTGATCTCAGAGAGATAGAGATCTTGCAAACCTCCAAGGATATCTCTTAGGGTGTCTGTGCTTTCGGCCACTTGGATTGTATGATCATATACATCTCTTAAGTAGGCTTCAGTACTCGGATCTATAAGGTTAGATTCGGATCGTATAAACTGGTTGAGAGCTTCTCTTAGAGGTACTACAGATTTTCTAACCTTTATAAGATTAACTTTAGTTTCTTGAATCTCTCCCTTGTTAATGGCATCTACATCATTACTAATCGTATCTTCTATTTCTTCTAAAGTTTCTTCGATTTTGTCAATGACACTAAAATATCTATCCACGACTACATCAATCACGGCATAGGTAAGATAATCAGATCCTCGTTGTCTAATGCGACCGCTACTATTGGCTATTCGATCTCTTAATGGTTTGAAAATATCATCCTCATGTTCTTGAAAAGAGAGTACAAACCCTTTGCCGAAGAAGAGTGATATAGTTTGCGTTTGAACTTCCTTTACCTTAGGGTCATAATCAAAAGCTTTGAGGGATATGAAGTGACCATTTTTATATTCAGTATATGAGGGTCGCTTATGTACATCTACTACATCTTCCATGGCTAATGAATGAACGCCAAAACTTTCGGCGATCTTCTGCATAAGGTTGATATCATGTAGGCCTCGGATATCATACCACTGCACGATACTTTCGTTAGATTGGTGGATAGGAAGTCGATCACTTCTTTCGTAGGTTTCTGATCGGTGATTACCTTCATTATATTCTACGTATGTGATTTTGACATCTATATCCGTCTTCTCTCCAGTATATACGAGTGTACCTGGAGGAAGCCCTATCTTTCTTTTTTTACTCATCTACGTTGTTTTATTCGCTCGTCGTCATGTTGGCTACCTTTGGTAAATAGACTGATAGCTACATTGTTTGGAGCCTTTACAAGTTTTGATTTATCTGTGTAATCGAATAAAGATAGAATATATTTCATAGCTTCTATTCTCATATATTCTCTCTCAGCACCTTTTACGATAACCCACGGTGATTTCTCAGAACTCGTTTTTTCGATCATAGCCTCTTTGTATTTTGTGAAATCAGCCCACTTTTCTTGCGCTGCAAGATCTACTGGACTTACTTTCCATCTTTCTAGAGGAGATTCTAATCGTTTTTTGATTCTATTTTTTTGAGCTATAGAATCTATTGAAAACCAAAATTTTACAAGAACGATACCATCGTCAATGATCATGTTTTCAAAGATTTCAACTTGATTGATAAATTGCTGATACTGAGTATCTGTGCAGAATCCCATAACAGGTTCTACTACAGCACGGTTATACCAACTGCGATCAAAGAATACCATCTCACCTGCATTAGGTAACTTCTTAATATATCGTTGGAAGTACCATTGGCCACGCTCTCTTTTAGTCGGCTTACCTAATGCGACAGCTTGATAGCGTTGCGGATTTAGAAACTGCGTAAATCTGGCAATAGCAGCTCCTTTACCGGCAGTATCTCTACCTTCAAAAATAATAGCAAGTCTTAGTTTCTTGTCACTAATATACTTCTGTAATTTGACGAGCTCTGACTGTAATAGAAAGAGCTCGTCAATATACTGATCGTCAACTTTGTAATAATCTTCAATATTCATAGATGTAATTCTACCAACCCAAAATCCATGCAAATACTAACGGCGCTACGATGGTCGCATCACTTTCGATTATAAATTTAGGCGTTTCAATTTCTAATTTTCCCCAAGTTATTTTTTCATTCGGAACGGCACCAGAGTAAGATCCGTAGCTTGTAGTACTATCACTGATCTGACAGAAATAGGACCAACAAGGAATATGATCCATCTCTAAGTCCTGGTGTAACATAGGCACAACACAGATAGGGAAGTCACCTGCTATTCCTCCTCCAATCTGGAAAAATCCAACTCCATTTTTACCACCATTGTCTTGGTACCATTGCGAAAGTTCCATCATGTATTCGATTCCGCTTTTCATAGTACGAGGGTTAAGTTTTCCTTCGATACAGTATGAAGCAAAAAAATTACCACAAGTGCTATCTTCCCAGCCTGGTACTACGATCGGAATATTCTTTTCGGCAGCCGCAAGTAACCAACTATTTTTAGGGTCGATTTGATATTTATCTTTCAATTCACCACTAAGTAAAATTTTATAGAAAAACTCATGTGGTAATAATCGCTCGCCATTTTGATCTGCATCTTTCCACGCTTTAAATAAGTGATTTTCGATTCTACGCATTGCCTCTTCTTCCGGTATGCATGTATCCGTCACTCTATTGTAATGTTGGTCTAGTAACTCTTGTTCTTGTTCTGGAGATAGATCTCTATAATTAGGGATTCGCTTATAATGATCATGAGCTACTAGATTGAATACATCTTCTTCAAGATTTGCGCCTGTACAAGTAATGATATGCACCTTGTCTTGGCGTATCATCTCAGCTAATGATAATCCTAATTCTGCAGTACTCATAGCTCCGGCTAAAGTGATCATCATCTTGTTGCCTTTGCTGAGTTGCTCTTCATAGGCTTTAGCCGCATCCACAAGTGAAGCCGCATTGAAGTGACGATAGTGGTGCTCTATAAATTTAGAAACAGGTCCTCTGTTCATGGTAATTAGTTTTTTAAGATTGATTAGTTTTTGTTAACTGAAAAATGTCTTTTCTTCGATCATGAAGATTTCTTACGCTACCAAATCGGTTCAGCTCTCGGAGTAGGTCAATATCTACATCTGCGATTAATGTCATTTCAGTATTAGGTGTAGCTTCTGCTTTGATGCCATTTGATGGAAATGCAAAATCACAAGGTGTAAATACCATAGATTGAGCAAACTGAATATCCATGTTATGTACATTAGGAAGATTACCAACGCTACCAGCGATAGCCACGTAACATTCATTTTCTATGGCTCTAGCTTGCGCACAATGTCTTACTCTTGAGTATCCATTTTGTGTATCCGTTAAGAATGGTATAAATAAGATATCCATGCCCTCATCTGCCAAGAGTCTGCTTAGTTCAGGAAACTCAGAATCGTAACATATTAAGATTCCAATTTTGCCACAGTCAGTATCAAATACTTTGAGTTCGGTTCCACCTTGCATACCCCATACTTTTGCTTCGTCAGGTGTTACATGCAGTTTCTCATAGCGTTCTATTGTGCCATCTCTTTTACATAGGTAACCTACATTGTATAGTATGCCATCTCTCATCTCTGGCATGCTTCCAGAGATTATATTGATATTGTATGAGATAGATAGTTCTGAAAATTTCTGAACGATTCTATCAGTATATTTGGCTAACTCTCTGATGGCTTCCGACCCAGACATATGGTTGTTTTCTGCCATTAAAGGAGCATTGAAAAACTCAGGGAATAGGGCAAAGTCAGATCTATATCCAGCTACTGCGTCTACAAAGTATTCTGCTTGTTGTAATAGATCTTCCAACTTCTTATATGGCCGCATTTGCCATTGGATCAATCCGATCCTAACAACGCTTTTTTTAGTAGCGGCTTTTTTGGTAGCACGTTGATAGTAGATGTTATCCCACTCGAGAAGTACCGCCACTTCATTAGAGTCTGTATCGCCATCGAGATAGCCTTTCATTACTTTGACAGGGTGGAAGTCATTAGATATTTGAAAGTTAAGCACAGGATCATTAATCTCTTTGCGTTTTACTTTTTCGATATATTCTTTTGGGGATAACTCATTAATATACTTATGGTAGTTGGGTATCCTTCCACCAAATGCGATTCCTCTTAAATTGAGTTGTTCGCATAGTTCTTTACGGTAATCATATAATCGACGTCCTAATCTCAAGCCACGAAACTCAGGCTTAATGAATACATCAATACCATAAAGCACATCTCCATTATCATTGTGCGAATTAAAGGAGTAGTTTTGAGTTATTTCTTTATACGTATGACTTTCCGAAAATTCATCATAATCTACAATTATAGAGAGTGCACAACCCGCCAGTTCGCCATTGATTTTGATGACTACTTGTCCTTTTCCAAATTTGCTAATTAGTGATTGGATTTGTGACTCTTTCCAGTAAGACTCTGGCATGTTTTGATAAGCAAGAATCATAGCATCTTTTAACTCTGCATAGTCATCTATGCTAAGATACTTGAGCTCTATATTATCAATCTCTTCTATTTTCATTTGTTGTGTTTATGAAAGTAACTTATGCAAATTTGTAAGAAAGCATTTTGTAATACAGTTTTGCAGCTAAAAACTGAGATGCCTTATGGCCGTCAATAGGAGCGAGTTCTACAATATCAAACCCTACCACATTTTTTTTCTCAAATATTTCTTTGAGGTAATTTATTACAGTATACCAATCTAGGCCGCCTGGTTCTGGTGTTCCTGTTGCAGGCATAATAGAAGGGTCAAAAGCATCAAGATCTAAAGTGATATATACATTCTCAGTCATCTTGCAGAGAGAGTCTTTTTTCCAATTTGATCCTTTCTTTATATCGTCAGTAAAGTAGACCTTGTCATAGTCCATATGCTCTTTTTCGGTAATGTCCATACTTCTTATTCCTACTTGTATAAGGTTGCAGTTTTTACTCGCATCATATACAGCACAGGCGTGGTTATAATCTGTACCATCGTAGTTAGGTCTAAGATCTGCATGAGCATCGATCTGTACTATTGTGAGATCTTCAAAATGTTCATAATGTGCTTTGATCAATCCAATACTGATACTATGCTCTCCTCCAAAGAAGGTCAAGAATTTATGATCCTTTAGTAGCTTCTTTGTATACTCATATGTATGCTCATACATCTCCTCTGGAGAGTCAAATTTTGGCGCAGTAGGAAGTAAGTGAATTCCTTTGAGATATACTTCTGTATCCGTTTCTATATCGTAGAGCTCCATGTTTTCGGCAGCATCCATGAAAGCATCAAAACCTTTATCAGCACCTTTGCCCCAAGTGCTAGTGCCATCATACGGAATAGATTGAAGATAAATAGCAGCGTCTTCTTTGCTTGCATATTTATCTTCGATTCCAGCGAACGTTTTCATTGTATTGTATTCTTGATGTTGAATTAATATCCTAGTATATCAAGCATCTCATCTACGGTCTGCTCATTGCGATATACATAATCTACAAAATTTCCAGTTTCATCTCTATCGACGATAATCATCTTAGGGGAGGGTATAAGACAATGCTTGATCCCTCCATATCCACTGATAGAATCTTGATATGCTCCTGTATGAAAAAAGCCTACATATAAAGGTTCTTTGTCTTCAGGTGAAAACTTAGGAAGTACAAGTGCTTGATTCATGTCTTCAGAGTTATAGTAGTCTGAATGATCACAGCTAATACCTCCAATATTTACTTTGGTATATTCATTATTCCACTTGTTAATAGGTAGCATGATAAATTTTTCATTGATAGACCATGCATCTGGAATTGTATTCATCAGACTATTATCTACCATGTACCACATCTCTGCGTCGTTTTGTGCTTTTTGCTCCAATACAGAAAATATAGTGGCACCACTTTCTCCAACAGTATACTTGCCAAACTCTGTAAAGATGTCTGGTTCCTCTATATCCGCTTCACGGCATGCAGAAGCAATATTGCCAACAAGTTCATTGATGATATACTCATAATCATACTCAAATCCTAAATTGTTTCTCACTGGGAATCCTCCTCCTAAATCAATGGCTTTCATTTCAGGACAGATCTGTTTGAGCTCAACGAATAGTTTCATTGCCTTTTGGAATTCTCCCCAGTAGTACATATTATCTTTAATACCAGAATCGATAAAGAAATGCATCATTTTAAGACTTATCGTTTCATCACCTTTGATTTCAGTATTGTAAAAATCAATAATCTCGTTGGCTCTGATACCTAGTCTTGAAGTATAGTATGCCGTCTGGGGCTCTTCGTCGATGGCCATACGGACACCAATTTTGAGTGGTTTTTCTAATCCTTTGGCATATCGCTTTACACGTTGTAATTCAGACTTGGAGTCCAATATCAATATTGAATTATAGAATCCATCTTTATTAAGTCTGGCTATTTTTTGTAGATAATCTTCAGTCTTATATCCATTGTGGATGATGATGATTTTTTTGTTGATTTCACCTTCATCATATAGCTTGTATATCAGATCGATATCAAATGAAGAAGACGTCTCCAACTGAATACCTTCTCTTACTGCAGACTTAACCACATGTGAGAAATGGCAGCATTTAGTACAATAGGCATAATAATACTTGCCCTTGTATTTGTGTTTTTTGATGGCTCTGCGAAACAGATTTCGCGCTTTTTTGATCTGTTCACCTATTCTTGGTAGGTACATCAATTTGAATGGTGTACCGTACTTCTCTACTAGATATTTGAGAGACACTCCGTGGAATGTTAAATATCCGTCTTTGAGGTCAAACCCTTCCTGAGGAAAGTAATAACTCTGATCAATAAGATCGAAATATGTATTTTTCATTATCCAATTATCCCTTTTTCTTTTTCGCTTTTATTTTGATTGGCATTTCGTCATTTTCGACTTCATCTAACCAGTGACCTTTGTGTCTGTATTTCACTTTGTCGTTAGGTAATCTTCCATGATGGATCGTATCACCGATTTGGTCTTTCATTTTTGGTTTTAGATCTTTCTTATGCAGTTTGCGTGGAGGCATAATATTCAATTTTCATTCTGTTATTAATAGAGATTTATATAGAGAGTCATTACTAGTCTATAGGTCACATAAAAATAAAGTGTATTTCTACTGAAATTTATAATTCAATATCATCAGAACTATTGCTGTCGAGATCTTCCACATCGTCATCCATATCATCGATAGATATGTCGCTGTCTTCCGTGTCAAATTCGTCGTCGCCATAGTCATTGTCATCATTGCTGTTGTAGATGTCTAAGAAGTCCTCATCATCATGCTTATCCGCTAGTCTAGCTTGGACTCCTGGTTTTAACCTTCCATTATCATCGTAATCATCATCATTAGCGATTACATAGATAGCCTCATCTTGAGTCATGCGTATGAGATAGTATTTTTCTTCAGTTTCGATAGGTAGGCCCTTTCGTTTCTTGCCATCTATACCTGTAAATTCTACAAGGTGCTTACGGAAACCTCTTGGGTAGACAAGCTTGATTTGCTCTAGTTCATCTTCTGTTAGCTTGTCGAAATTCTTGATAACTTTTGGTTTGTTTGTAATTGCCATGTCGTATAGTTTAGTATATTATTTTAATATTCCAAGATGAAGGATTCTTCCTCCAGTTTGGTTAACAGGACTCACACTCTTTCCGATAACTATACCATCTTGAGGTGCGTAGTACTCTTTTATTTTATTACCAAATATATCTCTTATTGTGGCAATTATTTCACCTTTTTTAACCATTTGTCTAAGCTCCACTGGAATTGATAATAATCCTCCAGTATCAGTATATATCCATAGACTTTTATCACAATGCACAGTTTGCTTTTCAGTAGTTATAATATCGTCTTTCACCATCTCTAGATCGCAAAGGACATTATGTACACCATCTATTCCACTGCGTATCAGCTTCTTCTGGAATGTGCTAGGGTTACCTACTTCAAGTGTGATCGCTGGAATCCCCATATCATCAGCTGCTCCACGTAACGTACCATCTGAAGGTGGGTTATGTACTATGATATCAGCATTCTGTAGCAATGCCATTTTCTTTACTTTCGGCTGGCTCATATCCGCTCTGATGTAATAGCTATTTATTCTTCCTGTACTGGCTGTGTGTAAGTCCAATAGATAGTCTATATGCTTGATAAATCGCTGCACGAACCTATATGCATAAACTTGACTGATATTCCCATCTTCTTTGCCAGGCATGATATGGTTGATATCTACACCATCGTTAAATCGTCTCTTTTTACGCATAAACGCAGGTACGTTGACCACAGGGACGCCTACGATGGTTCCTGATAGTTCTTCTACAGATACTTCGTCGAATAATCGCTGGATCACAGATATTCCGTTGAGTTCATTTCCGTGTACAGCAGCAGTTACACCTAGTACTGGTCCGTCTTGCTTCCCTCTCATTACTAAGAGTGGTATACATATAGGATTAGAAAATCCATCAGATATAATCTTCAACCAATAGTGCCTTTGAGTACCTCTAGGTGTATCTTCTATATTGAAATCAAGTATCATCGGTACGTCACTATTCATATTCATCTGCATATTCAAATATTTTATCTATTGTTAGTTTAATAATAGGCTTGCCTGATTGAGCTTGTGCCTGTGGAAAGCCCCCAATGCTTAGTGTATTGATCTCTGATAAGACGCGCTTACCATCGTCATCTACTAATGTATCTGCACCATATATTAAGATGCCTTCTTGTATCAACTGTGGGCTGATTGTTTCTATTATATATTTTTCTTCAGGTGTGATCTCTGTATGTACAGATTGACCTCCTTGGGATACATTACATATCCACGAACCCTCTTTAGGTAGTCTCAATGATGCGGCTAATATCTCACCGCCTACCACTAAAATTCTCTTGTCTCCTTGGCTGACATTTTTTAGATATTTCATGCCGATATAGCCATCAGTGACGATGGTGTTTTCGATACTCTTGAGGTATGTATCTCTATCATGTTCTATATCACCTTCGTAGATCTTAGCGCCATCTATTTTTACCACACCTTTACCACCATATTCTCTTAATGGCTTGAGTACAATGGGTTGATGTGTTGAAAAATCAATAGCATCTTGAATACTTTTAATCTTCTTGATTGTAGGACATACTTCGGGTATACTTAGTAAGTATTCTTTGCTGCTAGTCTTGATTATACCTTTTGGATTATTGATGATAATCGCATTTCCCTTATTAGACTCTAGCCACAGTAGCCATTCATCGGATATGGGTCTTGGGAGTCTCATGAAGATGATATCGTAATCGTCAAGATGTAACTGTTTTAATCCTCTACTGAAATAACTGCCTTCATCCGTGTACTGAAAATCATCACCTAAACGTACGCCATGTAATTGTTCGGCATCCATCTCCTTAAAAAAGGGAATGTTATTTTCAATTCCTCTGCTGGCGATATCTATACTTTTGCATTGCTTATGCTCATTCATTTCACTCACCAATGAGTAAATTGAATTTTGATCGCTATGTCCACTATGATCAGTGAGCACGAGTACCTTATATTTAGTCATTAGCTGATCATTATTTCGTCAAGCAGTGTAGGATCATTATTCAGTGACTTGAATAGTTTCATTCTGAATTTTCCTTTGCTGTTGTATAGCGCCTTGCACATTTTGTCGATAGCGATAGTAGATAATACTGTCTGGATATATCCTTCGATCAGATCATCAAGCCCTAATCCTAGTTTATTGAAATCTCTACGATCCATAAGCATAAGTCTGTTGGTATCTGAGCCCCATTGATTTTCGCCTTCTTTGACAGAGAGGTTAGTACCGAGCATGGCCCAACTATCTGCAGCTTTTTCTAATATATCTGCCAGTGGCTTTTCTGCACGACGCGAGTAGACGCATAATGGTTTGATGCCACTTTCTGTACTACTCAGCATCATACGCAAGTCAGTTACATAGGTTTCACCTTTAGCATTTGGAATAGTACCTACGTGGTAAAATTTACCTGTAGAACTTACTGATGACCAGTTGTAATTTCCAATGAGACTTTGTACAATGAATCTTTCGTATTCTATATCTAACTCCATAAATGCTTGGAGTTCCTGATCATTAGTAATAGTATATACACCCTGACCTGCGTTACTATATGGTATTTTTACTACGGCTTGTCCACCCATTTTCATTACCCAGAGTGGTATTTCATTTTTGCTTACATCCCAGATCGTTTCCGGAGTATTGATTCGTAATCCAAATCCTTCTAGCTCTGTATTATATATATCATAAGCTTTGGCAGCAACCATTTTGTTGCGACCACCTGCTAAGCAAGCTACTATAGGGTTGAGTACCTTAGTTTTAGTATGTAGAGGTATTCTTGTCCATGGTTTCTGTGTTACATATCTAAAAATCGCACGCATCGGCTGCCATTCTCCATTATGCTGAACACAGATAAGATCATCTTCAACTTTGATATGATCGTTATCTTGACCATTGTAGTATGGCACCAAGAGGACGTCTTCGTTCATTACATCTGCTATTACAGCTGCATAACCGGAAGTCTCCATATAGTTTTTATCATATAGTAGAGCTAGTTTACCCTTGACTGCAGGTACACCTTTACGTGGCTTAAGCATAGGCTTAAATGTCCTTTCTATCAATAGTCTATAGCTTCCATCTTCCTTATTATCATCTAATAAAGGCATAGATTTTTGACCTGATGGACAAGAGTTATTTTCGAGTACCACCATATTTCTTTTGCCTCCAGCAGATGTAGAGTTAATAAGATCTGCACCTCCCCAAAGGAAATGCTTACACTGGTAGCTAAGTATCTCGTCTAACTTAGATCTGTCTACTCTTGGGTTTAAATGGCAATATCTTGTAATAATTCTCTCTTTGGAGAGATTAAGGAAGAAGCTTACCATAGGGTGAATGGTAGCGTTTAATGCCTTAGGGTACCAGTGGTTTTCGCTAATGAAAGACCCTGGAATAACGTTTTCGATTTTACTTTGCATTTGATGATTTTGCTATCCTTCGAGAGGAAATTTCCAACATGTTTACTCATAGAGTCTTCAAACAATTATTGGTCACCCATTTTCTTAGGTTATTTGTCTTTTATCATCTAAATAAATAAAAGATTCCTATACAGCAAAATCAAATTATAAAGTATAAACTATCCCTAAATCAGCAAAGTGAAAAAAAGCAAAATTGTATACTTGATCCACATCCGCACCGCCTTCGATAACTCTATATCCAGCCTTGATCTGAAGTTGATCATCTATAATATCATAGAGTAACCCTGCAAATATATCTTCCGCTCTGCCCACGGGTCCTACTAGAGCATCACCCTTTAGCATAAAGGCCAGCCGGTCAGCTGCATTGTAGTTCAATTCGAAACTTACTAATGGTACATAGCCGAGGTCGGTATCTTCCTCAGTAACAGGACCTTGAGTTAATGCTATACGTGCATCTCGTACAAGAAGACTTGCGCCTAAATCAAATGTCACCTTCGACTTATCTACTAGTCTATATCGATAGCTTACTCTGTAGGTATTGAATTGATATTGACCATCTACATCTTCTCCAGCAAAAGTTGATCCTTTGAATAAGATGGGTGTACCCGTAGAAGATTGATACTCAATAGTTAGTGGAACAGCAGTAAGTTCTAGCATGTGCTTGCTTGCTATTAAATAGGCAATCTCACCTCTTAGAAAGTAGCCTGATCCTCCGTCGTCGAAATCATCTGATAATGAGAATAATGTTCCTGGCGCTTGATCACCATTTGGAGCCCTTACATCATTGTATTGCGTAGAGACATATCCAGATTCAAGACTCAATCTTAGTTGTGCATTCACTTGTATCGCTAGGGTAGTCAATAGTATAAGTAGGCCTAATTGTTTCATGGTATTGGATTGATTTATAAATGTAAAACGTACAGATATAAAAAAGTGTTCGATCGCAATTGAAAGAGTTGGATATTAAATAACTAGTGATGTGGCAAGTGTGCGTCTTGATTATCGAAAGGGTGGTCATAAGTCTTGAAAAATGAGAAATAACAGTAGCGGTATATTTCATTGATTTTGTATGGATGTGACTTACTGTAGAGAATAGACTCTTACCTTTACGTGAAATGAAATAACATTAAAATGATTCAACGACTATTTGCATACTTTATAGGTGGATTGGCACTCCTTGTTCCCTTTGCATTATCTACTTGGTTACTGTATTACGTTTATAGATTTGTCGTGGATTATTATCCGATTGAATATGCCTTATTGGGTATTATCGCATTGGTAGCAGGATTAATAGCTGTAGGCTACATTGCGAGTTCGTATATTGGAGAAAGAGCTTTTTCCACCTTAGAATCAATACTTCTTAAAATGCCAATCATAGGTTCTTTATATAAGACGACAAAAGATGTGACCGGCGCATTTGTCGGAGCTGAGAATAAGTTTTCTGAGCCAGTTTTGGTACATTATTCAGAAGGGATGTATAGAATTGGGTTTATTACGAATAAAGATAATAGTGACCTTAGATCTAAAGATGTTGAAGAAAATCAAGAGCTATTGTATTCTGTTTACATGCCTATTTCGTTTAGTATGGCGGGTGATTTTTTCTTGATATCTTCTAAGCAACTTGAACCTATAGATAAGACGGCGAAAGAAGTAATGCAAATGGTAGTATCTGGAGGATTCTTAACAGGCCATGACAAATAGTAACTAGAGTAGTAGCTTTTAAAAGTATGCTGCTACAGTTATTTAGAAAGATGAGCGCTGTTACTTTTATTTCTGTTGACCACTCGTTCTATCGCTGCAATCCATAAAGGACTAAATAGTAGCGTGAGGGAGATTAGGCATATTCCAGCGTTGTAGCCAAATTCAGAAATGATCTTGGAGCTATATGCGGTAAAGCAAACTAAGAAACTCATTTCTCCGATTTGCGCCAGTAATGCCCCACCTATCAATGCTTCTTTCCATTCGGATCCAAATACTTTCAAGACGATAGAATTGACAGCTTGATTAAGAATGAAGACTACGAACATTAGACCTACGATGATTTGTATGTTTTCTCTGAGAAACATCAAGTCAATCTGCGCGCCTACCGAAATGAAAAATACGGCCACAAATATGATCCTAAATGGATGTAAATTGTCATGGATCCAATCTGTCTCTTTAGCGGCATGGACTACTATACCACCGACAAATGCTCCTAGGGCAGGTGACAATCCAAGAATGCCCATCAGTAAAGCCCCAGCAGCGCAGAAGACGATTGCCATAAATACTTGCATCTCATGATCTTTTTCAAGAGAATCGAGCCATTTAAATTCTAGCGTTTCTTTTTTGTAGAGAAAGATAAATATCGAAATGATCAATACACCACCTACGATCTGCAAATACATCTGTGTAGTGGACTGAGTAATACCTCCCAATAACGATGTGATTATAAGTATAGGTGCTATAGCTATATCTTGAGTAAGTAGAATACTTAATACGTCCTTGCCCACCTTGTTTTCCAAGAGATTTTTTTCTTCTAATAGCTTTATCACTACGGCTGAACTACTCAATGCAATCACAAAACCAAGTACGACAGATCTTGCTAATGACCAATCGGCATAGTAGCCAATGGTCCACATCACTAACACACTCACTATGACTTGCATCATCGTACCTAGTATAGCTACTCTCCATTGCTTTACAAAAGCCGGTAAGGAGATTTCCATACCTATAAAAAAGAAGAGTAAGATGATTCCTATTTCTCCTAAAAATTGAATTTGCTCTTCACTCTTGAATACATTAAAGCCATGTTGGCCAAGACATACGCCTATTAATATATATCCTATAAGATAGGGTTGACGTAGACGCTTAAGTACATAACCAATGAGTACAGCTAGTATACCTACAAGGAATATATTAGCAATAGAATCATTAATAGAAGCCATCAAAACCATCATATAAGTACTTTGTATTTTTCTGTTATAATATCAATATCGAGAAGATTGTACGTAGAGAGCAGTAAGTTATTTCCAAACGTATAAAGGTACCTTGATATGATTAAATACTTTACCGTCAAATGCTTGTTGTAATCCAAATAGATTCCAGTGTTTTTTATTCGCTTTGATTCCAATGAAATCGACGTCCATATCATTAGTCAAGTCGTCTATAATATTTTCTATTTTACCAGCTTTCAAATTGAAAGAGATAAAACCATGATCCTCATCTTGGAGAAAAAGTCTTCTGTACACTTTTAGTTTTTTATCTGCATCCAATACCTTTTCTTCTTCATCTAAGATATGAATAAAGCTCATATGGACTTCATTTCGATTAGATACTTCGATCATATCTTGGATCATTGTAAGTTCGTTAAAATCGAAATTAATCAACATACACATATGGTCAAGATTGCGATTGCCATATGTAGAGGGAAACACAATCACAGATTTAGATGATTTATCGATGATCGATCTGGATAGATTACCAATTCCCAGATCTCTTTTGCGGTAATCAACATCTGCACCTACGACAATTAGATCGGTTGCTGTCTCTTCTGCTTCGGATAGAATACCAGAAACCGCAAAATCTGATCTGATATTAGACATGACGATCTGATCTTCAATTGACATTCTTGCTAATACGGTGATAACCATGGCTCTTAATTGCTTTAGGTCATCTTCTATCATATCATCAATATCTTCTACAATGCTAGATCCAACAGAGTCGATGTAGGTGTCTAGGAGTTCACCAGAGTCATCATAGATCAATCTACTTGATAAAGGTCTACTTACATGAAGACACCTGACGTTGGCATCGAGCATAAGACCTAGTGTGATACCATATTCTATAATTGCTTCTGATGCCTTGTCCAGTTCTACTGCGACTAAGATGTTATTGATATTATTCATATACCTTGATTTAGCCTTGATGATTAAATGAAAGAATGATCTTAAAGTTACCGTAAGTATTAATAGGGTAGAGAGCCCAAATTCATGATTTAGTCACATTGTATGGAGTGACTTTTATAACTAGTGGACAGTATCTATTGGTATTGTATGAAAGTCGTTCCGTCGTATAAGGGCTATGTTATATTTTAGTAATACAGTTGATGTGGAACAGTATATCTAATCATCGAATTGATTTTTATAGTTCTAAATGTTGGCGGTGTATTGCTTTAACTTGTTTGTAATGAGGGGTTTATGATTAAGGAATGTAGCGCGTTTTAATGCGGATGCCTAGGATAGGTAGAATAATTAAAATATATCGAAATAAATATTTGAAATCCTGTGACCTAAGATAAATACTAGGCTCTCTTTGTTGTCCATTCCCAAAAACAATATAAACTTGGAATAGGATATACTTTAAACACATTTAGTTAATCATTTTAATTTTTGAAATATCATGGCACAGTCAAAAGCGGAAAAAAGAAATGCAGCTAAAAAAGTAGCTGAAGCAAAAGCACAAGCAAAAAAAGCTGTTAGAGCGTCAAAGCCACAAGCAGCAACTGCAGGAGGTAAAGCCCCAAAAGGGAAAAAGTCTCTTACAGCAGGAAAGAAAAAGTAGTATAGCGTTTTTTAAAGAAATGATCAAAGGGCTATATAAATTCAAAATTTGTATAGCCCTTTGTTATTATTACTAGAGGGAGATTTAATCTTAGAAAGACAATGAAGCATATCAATAATATATTAGTAGCCTCTGAGCTAAATAAAGAATCTTACGAAGCATTAGCCTATGGTATTACTTTGGGTCTGATGTATGATGCTAAAGTTAGTTGTATACATGTCGTCAAAGATTCTCCAATTGATGTAATTAAAGAGACGCTGCATATTGGAAGTGCCAAGTATGGAGATGCTATCAAAGAAGCTAAACAAGAAAGCCAGAATTTACTAAGTCACATTATAGATGTGATAGCAAAAGAACTAGGTGTCGGAGAGGTAGATGTCGACTTAAGAATAGTAAGCGGACCCTTGAGCCAATCTATTATGAACCATGCGGAGAAAATAGATGCCGATGTGGTGATTATAGGTACAGAGTCAGGCTCTCGATTTTCTAGAACAGCACATACCAACTTAGCTTTAAATATGATAGAACTGGAGAAGGCCAATGTTTTGCTCATACCTTCAGGATATCGCTTAGAGCGTATTGAACAGTTTGGTGGGTTTATCAATTTTGAAATCGAAGAAGTAGATTTCATTCATAAAATGATCAACCATGCGAAAAAGACAGATAATGGCGTTAAGTTCATTCATGTGGTAGAACCTCGAGGAAACCTAGAAAGAGCAAAAGGATTACTGAAAAGTTTCGAACAGTTATTTGCAGAAGAGATGGCAGAATACGGTGTGAAGTTTATAATAGAAACAGGAGAATTGTCTGATGTTGTAAACGGACTCGAAGAAAAACATGGGATAGATCTCATGATTATTCGTGCGTATAAAAGACATTGGGATATGTATACTTCATCTTCTACATTTGCGGATACTGTAATTCAAAGTATTAAAAGTCCTCTGATGGTGTGGAAGACTACGCGTAAAGTGAAAAGAAACATTCTACAGGAAAAATTAAAGAACGTTTGATTAAGGAATTAGCGTTTATATCTAGCAAAGTATAATAATGAAGCCGTCTAATAATGACGGCTTTTTTTGTTATAATCGTCTATAGTGTTAGGCTACTTAATAGTTTGGTGACCAAAGCGAGTGTTTAGGCTCTCTTTATAAAATAAACAGGCTTCTATGGATAATATCATCGATCAATTATCGTCATCTTTTACGTTATTAGTAAGTAAGCTCTATCTATGGGTAGATAGAGTGGTCTTATCAGTGCCTAACTTTATATTGGTATTGGTGGCACTTTTTATTGGTCTCAAACTGATGAAATATGCTAGAAGGATTGTCGATCGAATCGCTGTAAAGAGTTTTCCTGGTAATGTAAGTGTGCAGAACCTTGTCAATAATGTGGGGTCGGTATTTTTATATATTGTATTGTTTATTATTCTACTGACTATCTTAGGACTCGAAGGTCCGATTACTACAGTATTGGCTTCTGCTGGTGTGGCGGGTCTTGCATTAGGTTTAGCGCTGCAAGATCCATTGATGAACCTGTTTTCTGGGATTATCATGAGTGTTAAACATGTCTTTGGTATTGGCGATTTTATAGAATCAAATGGATATGTAGGAGTAGTGCAAGAAGTGTCTCTTAAATCGACTGTCATTCGGACGCTTAGTGGAGAAGAGGTAAATATTCCTAATAAATTAGTGCTCCAAAGTCCAGTGAAGAACTTTACAACCAATGGTGTGCGACGAGTAGAATTTACTTGTGGAGTATCATATGCAGATAATCTTGAAGAAGTAAAGAAAGTGGCTATGGCTGCTGTAAGATCTTTAGCTATCGATTCAGTAGAGCGACCGGTAGAATTTATCTATACAGGATTTGGAGAAAGCTCTATAGATTTTCAAATTAGATTTTGGACTAATCCAGATACAGTATGGCAATTTTTGGATGCAAAGAGTATGGCGATTATGAAAGTAAAAACCGCTTTTGATCAGCATAGTATCACTATACCATTTCCAATCAGAACATTGGATTTTGGAATTAAAGGTGGATTACAATTGGGAGAAAGTATTGGAAGTAATACCATCGCAAAATCGTCATCATAATTGACGATTTTGCGATGGAAGAATGGTATAAATTAAGAGCTTATTTAGTACTCATTCTTATACGTTTCTTTCGACATATCTAATTATTTTCTTGGCGATGTCTTTGCCTGTAGCTTTCTCTATACCTTCTAAACCAGGTGAAGAGTTTACCTCTAATACAAGTGGTCCATTTTTGGATTGAAGCATATCTACTCCTGCTACGCCAAGACCCATTGCCTTAGTTGCGATTAATGCAGTGTTTTCCTCTTCTTCTGATAATTCTATAATCGTAGCTGTACCGCCTTGATGTAGATTAGAACGGAATTCACCTTCTTTACCTTGACGCTTCATCGCACCTACGACTACACCATCTACTACGAAAGCTCTGATATCTGCACCTCCGGCTTCTTTGATAAATTCTTGTACTATTATTCGAGCTTCTAGTCCATTGAAAGCTTGCATTACAGATCCTGCGGCATTTTGTGATTCGGCTAGTATGACTCCTAAGCCTTGTGTGCCTTCTAGCAGTTTGAGGATAACTGGAGCGCCACCTACGGAATCCACTACGTGCTCTACGTCTTTAGAAAAATTTGTAAATATCGTCTTGGGTAATCCAACCCCTGCGCGAGCAAGTAATTGTAAACTTCTGAGTTTATCACGAGAACGAACCAAAGCTTGTGACTCCACAGCTGAAAATATTTTCATCATTTCAAACTGACGAACTACTGCTGTACCATAGAATGTTACAGATGCTCCAATTCGTGGTATGATGGCGTCTACATTTTCGAGGTAAGCGCCTTGATAGAAAATCTTTGGGCTTTTTTTCTCTATTTCTATATTACACTTTAGATGATCCACGACTAACATCTCATGACCTAATTTGGTGCCTGCTTCTACGATTCTTTGGGTAGAGTATAATTTGGGTTGTCGAGATAAGATGACTATTTTCATTTTTTATTTTTTTTGAGATGTAATTTTGATTTATGCGATAGGTCATATTTTGAAGGGTCGACAACATATTTACCCATAAGAAATTTCCTTCCTATAAGTACAGGAAATCTCATTTCTCCTCTTTCACTTAATGAAAGGGTTATAAAGTATTTTTTTTCGAATAGTCGGATATTTGTCTTGATAATATACCTTCTTTCCGAATGGCCAAACGAATTTTTAATTCTTTTCTCCTTATAGTTTTCAGTAGAGAATTCTTTCTTGTCATACTGAGGGTGTGATGGGTCCAATAATGTGAAAGTCAAGAATTGCTTCCCATCTACTTCTTTAATTTCAATCTTGTGGCAATGTATTGCTGAGGTATACGCTCCAGTATCTATTTTGATATCGATATCTTGTAATCCTAACTCAGGGAAATCTACTTTGTCTTTCCTGCCTATTGTTTTCTTTTCTTTCAAACCTTAAATTGATATTATTGAATGGATCGTGTACTATAATTCTTGATCATAGTAGTTTCGACTTCTCTGGAATGTAATAGCTACCTACGTAAATAGAGTAGGGTACTCAATGGTGAACTAACAATCTGTACAGTAAAATAAATCTCTTCCTATTGTATTATAATCAGGTGGTGATTTAATAGAAATTCTTGCGACTAATATCTACATGTATTTCGTAGACTTAATTTATTGCTAAATGCGCTCTACTGTAGATTGTGGGTTGTCCTCTTTCATGTAGACAGTTCTATGTGGATACGGTATCTCAACATTGGGATCTGCATCAAATCTTTTCTTAATACTTTCTAATAGGTCACAACCTAGTACGAAGGCATCTGGTGCATCCTTTCCCCATACCCAAGCCCTAAGATTGACAGAACTGTCCATCAAGCTTATGACTCTCACTACTACCTCAGGAATACCCATTGCCAAATCTTCTGCAGATCTTGGATCTAGATGAAGCGGATGCGCCAATACTTCTTCGGCCATGATTCTTTTAGCAGTGTCGATATCGCTGCTATAGCTAATGCTCATATCCACCCATTTTACGATCATGTCATCTCCAAAGTCTGCATTCACAATGATTTCATTACTTATGACAGAATTAGGAATAATAATTCGCCTGTTTTCAAAATTACGGATGACAGTATGTCTAAGAGTGATATCTTCTACTATTCCTTGATGAGCGGCAAGAGCTAATCTATCATTGATTCTAAATGGTTTGAAAATGACAATGAATACACCACTTACCACATTACCTAAGGCATGCTGAGCCGCAAAACCCATAGCTACAGCAAATATACCGGCACCGGCTAATAGTGAGCTGGCTAATGCTCTAAAGTTGGGCATGGAATATATGGCAATAGCGAATCCGACGAGATAAAGACAGGCTAAGACTACATGTTTTATAAACTTATAGTTAGTAGGGTCACTAGTCATTCCTTCTGTCGACCTTTTTACAAGACTAGTTAAAAGCTTATTGGCGATATAACCTATTACCAATGTAGCCAATACTATGAGGAGGAAAGTCGCTATGCTTAAAAATAATGGATTCATAGTCTATAAAATTTCTTTGTTTGTTCGTGATACTCTTTCGATTGAGGGGCTTTATACCATCGGATACCCAAACTTAACATTTATCTACTATGGAATGTTACTTTAGGAGTGGCCTTTATGTTCAATATATAATTCACTTTGCAACTAAGTTATAGCTTGTAAGCTAGTCTTATGATATAAAACAAAAAAAATGACCGCTTACAGGTATTGGGTATTTCTTTCCTGTGAAGCGGTCATATCCTAACTAACAGATATTTGTTATGGGATTAGCTTTCTAACTCTTCGTCGAATTCTTCTTCTATTTCTTCTTCGTCAATTTCAAGTTCATCATCCGAAAATAACTCTAGTGACTGAATTGATTTTTGGAGTTCATCGGCAGTAATTACAGTTCCACTTTTCAAAATAGTAACTATTCTAGTAAGCTCTGTGATAGCAGTGGTAGCTACAGAAGTATCATCCATTTCTTCCATATAGCTCTTGATAGATTCTATCGCATTCATTATCTCACTAGCGGCAGATGCTGTATCGCCATTTTCTAACGATGTCATTGCTGCCTCTAAGTACTCAGTTTCATCTGTTTCTATTTCTAAGATTTCATCTGCAACCTTTACTTGTACCTTTTCTGCATCTTCTATAGCAGTATTTTTTGCTTTTTCACTACCACATGAGATCATGCTAATCGCGAATACAGCTAGAAAAGCAATATTTAAATATTTCATAATTCTATTAATTAATTGGTTTGGTTAAAGTATGTATCTCTATTCACAATGGAACAGTAGCTTACAGAGTCACTTTTGATAAGATGGTCACATGTATTAGACGCTTCTTTTTACACTTGTTTTTTGAGAAAAAGAGGGTAGTCCAAGATGTGAAATGAAGGAGTATCGACCTATTAGCAGATCGATGAGAACACTCGTCCTGTGACCAAATTGGACATTTCACCTCTCTTATCTAAACGCTTTAATGATATTTCTAATTCTTCTAATTATATGTGGGTTCGTGCTCCTTATATATGGAGCTAATTGGTTGGTTAATGGCGCTTCGGCATTAGCTAAGCGATATCATATTACTGACCTTACTATAGGGCTTACGATAGTCGCATTTGGTACTTCAGCTCCGGAGTTAGTAGTCAATGGTATAGCATCTGCAGATGGCCTGTCTGATATGGTTTATGCTAATATCATCGGAAGTAACATATTCAATCTGTTTGTGATACTTGGGATTGTAGGAGTGATAATGCCCATTACTGTAAAGGCTAGTATGATATGGAAGGAGATTCCCATTTCTCTATTAGCAGTGATAGGAGTACTCTTATTATCTAATGGATTCTATGTAGCTAAAGATAGTCAGTTGACTCGAGTGGATGGACTTGTATTATTACTAGGATTTGCGAGTTTTCTATGGTACGTTTTTACACAGCTAAACACTACTGATACAAGCCATGGGGCATCAAGTATAGAGATAAAATCAAATAGGATCGGCTTGTATATAATCGTAGGTTTGATCGCAATGATTATTGGCGGTAAGTTGGTCGTTGATAATGCAGTACTTATAGCCACTACACTAGGATTAAGCAAAAAGCTTATAGGGCTTACGATCGTAGCGGCAGGGACTTCGCTTCCTGAATTAGTTACTTCTGGAGTAGCGGCATGGAAAAAAAATAGTGATATAGCTATAGGTAACGTCATCGGCTCCAATATCTTCAATTTGCTATTGATTTTGCCTTTGAGTGCTATGATTTCACCTGTGGAGTATAATCCTTTATTTGATCGCGATTTGATGCTCCTTATTGGAGGTACGTGTTTTCTATTTGCCGCTATGTTTGTCAGCGGTAAAAAGAAACTAGACAGATGGGAAGCGGCCTTATTACTTGTGACTTACTTAGTCTATATAGGCTGGCAGATATGGTCAGAAAATTAATATTCTTTTCACTAAACAGATAACATATTACATATATTTGTAATATATAGTGTAGTTTTGTAATGCCCTAACCTACGTCGATAATTTTCTTTATCGAGGTCTTAACATTTATTTCAAAAAATAACAATTAAGCGGATGATTAAATTTATGCTTTCAGCGTACTTTATGTGCTCTATTTTAACCAATGTTTTCTCGCAAGCACCTACGCCATTCACTTGTGTCGATAGTGATGGATTTGGTTATTATACAAGTTCGGCTAACAGTTCATTGTCAGGGAGTGTCTTGACATACAGTAGTTCTAGATTAAGTAAGATCACTACAGCGACTGGTAATAGAGTTACCATATGTAATGCTAATACGATCGGAACAGCCTTGAATGGATTAGCATTCAATTTACATGATCAATATTTATATGCAGTATCTAGATATGATGCTACAGATTTTTCAGGTAAGTTGTATAGGATTGGTGAGAACTGTCAAAAGATGGAAATTCCTGTGATAGGACCTATTATCAAATTCAGTACAAATGATGTACTTACAATCGATGCGGCAGGTGGAAATATTAGTTCAGCGACTTTTGATTTGGACAATCACTATTACGTCAATACCTCATTTGCCAATCAGGCATCTACAGGATTTACTAATAAACTACAGACGATAGAGATTATCAATAACACAGCGGTAGTGGAAAAAACGGTTACCCTTACTTGTCCTACATGCAATACGGACAAATTAAGAGTGACAGACATTAGTTTTGATGAAGCTACAGGTCTAATATTAGGAAGTAACAAGGAGACAAATAAGCTTTACCAAATCAATCCATCAACAGGTGAACTTACAGAAGTAGGGTCTACAAGTATTATTTCTCCTATTCTTGGAATTTATAAGAATGGAGATGGAAATGTGAGAGCGATATCTGAAGATGGTAATATTTACAGTGTCAACTCTACTTCTGGAGCATTTACATTCTTAAGTACCTCTACAACACTTAATAGTGGAAATGCGGATGCTGCGTCTGGTTGCTATGCACCGACTTCTATTTCTGGAAATCTATTCATCGATGCTAATGGTCTTACAGATAATACGGTTAATGGTATTGGTACAAGTGCTGCTGGCAGCGTTACAATGTATGCTAACTTAATTCAAGAGGGTGTAGTCCTTAAGTCGGATGTATTGACGGCTGACGGCTATTATCAATTTATCGGATTGTCATCAGGTGATTATGAAGTACAACTTTCATCTAGTAGAGGTAAAATAGGCTTAGGAGCCCCAGTGCAAGATCTACCGAGCGATTACGTATGGACAGGAGATAATATTGGAACATCAGTAGGTAATGATGCTTCTCCAAATGGAAGACAAAATGTAACGATATCTATGGGGCAAGACGAAGTAGAAGTCAATTTTGGGATCAATGGAATACCAAAGACGTCTGGATATAGAGCTCCAACGCAGGATAATCCAAACGGTAATGTACAAGTGAGTGTACCCGAACTAACATTCTCTGATCCAGAAGAAACGAATATCAGCAATATTACAATCGAACTAGTATCGAATTCTGCTACGACAGGGACTTTGTACTATGATGGTATAGCAGTCACTCAAGGTCAAGTGATACCTAACTATAATTATGATTTGCTCACCGTAGATCCAATAGATGGTAATGTTACAGTAACATTTACCTTTTATACTACAGATATGGCTGACTTAAGAAGTAATATATCTACAGTAGAGCTTCCATTCTCTTCAGTGGTACTACCTGTTGAATTAGTTGACTTCACTGGTCGTAATATCGGTGGCGAGAATATACTAAAATGGAGTACGGCATCTGAAATTAATAATGACTACTTTATTATAGAGAAAAGATCGGTATCTGGTGATTTTGAAGAGATTGGTCGAATAGCTTCTGATGGAAAATCTTCAAGTCTAGTAAAGTACTCTTTCGTTGATAATGAGGTGCTTAGCTTAGCTTATTATAGACTACTACAAGTAGATATCGATGGAGCTTCTAAGACATGTGGTGTAGTCGCTATCCAATCTAAGGTAGATGTTACTATCAGTATCTATCCTACGTTGGCTACAGATCATATAGCAGTAGAATTAAGTGATCAGTCTGATGCGCCATACCAATATCAAATTATGGATTGGAATGGTAGAACTGTAGGCATGGGGTCAATAGATGATCTTCAGACACAACTAGACATATCCGATTTAAATAATGGGGTGTATTATCTAAAGGTAATGACTCTAAAAGAAGGATCTAAATCGATGAGATTTATCAAGATATAGTGAAGTAGTTTTAAAGAGGTATTACCCTTTTAATATTAATGCTGAGCATTCATAAGCAGACAAATAAAATGTCGCTGTGAATGCTCAGCATTTTTATTTATATACACTCGGATTTTGTGACCATTGTAGTGAATTTGGCTCTTTATAGTACACCTCACGCTATTTTAATGATTTAGGAAAAAGAGTGAAGTGTGAATCACCTATATATTTAGTTACACGAATAGAGACGCATGAAATACCTAATTCTTATTCAAGTTTTGCTAGCGAGTATATGCGCTGTTGCACAAGAAGATATTCAGATTGTTAAGATCAAAAATGAGGATCGATCAGTGACTGTGCATGCCATCAACAACTCTGATATTTCCTATGTCATCGAAGTGCAGATCATCCTAGACGGAATGAAGCTAGACTACCCAATAGATTCAAGAATACAATTGCTGCCTAAGGTAGAAAAGGAAATAGCCTTGCTTAAACCCATAGCTGATCAGACTAAATACAAGATTAATGTAAAGGCTATGGCACTAGAAAATAGCAATAAATTGTCCATAGAAGTAGAGGTGCCTGATGTTACCATTTATACTAAAAATGGGCAAGAGAAAAGCACGGAGATAAGACTGTACCTGCAAAAGCATGATATATCATATCAAGAGATCAATGCTACCTATGACAAGAAATCGAAAGAAGTGTATGAAAATATGCTACGTAGGAGAAATATCCCAAAGTCAGAAGCCAAGTTACCTGTAGTGATTATTAAAGGGGAAATTTATCATCAAATTAAGGATATGAAGTCCTTCATCAAAGAGCATTTTAGACAGTAGAGAGTATTAAAATTTCGAATCTGTATCTTTGGACTTAGAAATTATTATTCTTTATTAATAAAATATATAATGGCAGAATCAAACAAAGGCAATAAGAATCAAGAAGTAGCTATAAGTCGTAGAGTATTAGGCGGAGAAGCACCAATCGTGATCAATGAAATCACGGATAGATGTCTTTATTCGGGTTTCTTCGGTACGCTAGACAGTGTACGCATGAAAAAGGTAAATGACGCGATAATGGAAGTGGCAGATCGTAACGACCACGATATGATGATTATAGACCTCAGTAATGTAGAAGTTATAGATAGTTCGGTAGCTGCCAATCTCAAGAAACTTAATAAGTTATTGCAATTGATAGGTGTGGAGGTAATATTCTGTGGATTTAAACCTGTAGTGGCATCTAGTATGATCAGTGCAGGTGTAGAGCTAGAGAATATCCAAGTGGAGAAGAATCTTAAAAGAGCTATTAAGTATGTATATCGCAAACAGGGATTACAGCTTGTATCATTGAATAAATAATGACGACTCAACCTCAACATATCATTTTATTAGAAGTCGAAGCCGATGTAGGATTGCTGACACAGGCGGTTAGAGAGCTTTGTCTAGCTAATCTATTTGATAGGGTGGATACGGAAGAGATGGTGCTAGGATGCTCCGAGATGGGTCATAATGCTGTGCGTCATGGATTAGGTGGTCAGGCAGAGATATATGCGCTCAAATCGGGTAAACTGATCAGAGTAGTAATATCAGATAATGGTCCAGGTATACCAAATATTGAGTTGGCCAGTAGGCAGGGGTATAGTACCGTGAAGACGAGTCTAGGACTTGGATTAGAAAGTACACAGAGATTGGTAGATAATTTTTCTATAGTATCGTCGGAAGGAAATGGTACTCAGATTACTTTAGAGAAATATAGGCCACTGACCAATGATATTATAGATTATGGAATGGTGAGCATACCAGATGATAACTATAATTATAATGGTGATCAGTATATTCTCAAAGAGTATGATGGTGACTCAGTATTGCTTGGTGTGGTCGATGGTCCAGGTCAAGGTTATGATGCATATTCTATCGCGCAATCTTGTAAGCAGTTTGTAGAGAATAATTATCGGAAGCCATTGACGGAACTCATGACTGCTCTCAATACATTGATGAAAGAAAGTAATGATGATGTAGGAATTACTTGTTCGCTGGCTCGTATTACACCTACGCATATTAGCTATATAGGGCTAGGTGATACGCATTCATATTTATCTATTGACCATGGAGATATGATTAGATTAGATAATCAAGAAGGTAGAGTAGGCTATGTAAGTAAGGTGAAGGAAGCAAAGTTTGATTCTCATTTTATGTCAGCTGTAAAGGTTGTGTTGTGTACCGATGGGATCAAGAAGATTACGGTGATACCCAATGTAGATTCCAAAGCACAAGACTTAGCCAATAGCTTATTTGATCAATATCATAGGTCGTTTGGTGATGCCACAATCATCATTGCTGATTATAAATTAAATTAGAATAATGAAGACTAATACTGAAGCTATACAATTCATGAATGCGCTTGTATCTAATATGGATATTGGGGTGATTACGTATGACATGGAGGGCTTTATAACATTGATTAACAGTAAGGCCATTGAGTATCTCGGAATACCCGGAAGAGTAAATAATCTGATAGATACACCAGTACTATCACATTTTGAAATACCTGCGCTCAATTCACAGATTCAATCCTGCTTAAATAAGTCGCGTAAAAACTTTCATCTTACGGATATCAACTACAATGAGAAATATCTGATCATAGATGGTAAGAAGCTCGTGGATGGTATGCTGTTAAGTATTACAGATATTACTGAAAATGTACTGGCTAGAGATGAAGCTACACAATCACTTCTACTAGGACAAGAGATGGAGCGCCGAAGATTAGCGAAGGAAATCCACGATGGTGTAGGTCCTAATATGAGTACTATTAAATTACAGATAGATGCAGTCAAAAGAAAAGCTGTATCAGAAAAAGTGATATCTGGATTGGAAGAAATTAATGAAGCTATAAGTGCTATTGCCACAGACATCAGACAGATCTCTCATGATCTTATGCCCAGTAGTCTTATTGATTTTGGTGTCGTGACGGCGCTGTCAAACTTTGCAAAAAAAATATCTGAATCGAGTGAGATAGAAGTACACTACCAATCCAATATCGAGGATGGTAACCTATCTAAAGAATATGAACTAAACATTTATCGAATCGTTCAGGAATTGGTAAATAACTCATTGAAATATAGCCAATGTAAAAGCATTGAAATCAGCCTCAGAAAAGATAAAGAAGGTATATTTTTACTGGTGCAAGATGATGGGATAGGTATGGATGTAGGCAAGGCAAGTACAGGCATCGGCCTTCATAATATTAATACAAGGATAGAGTCACTTCATGGTACTCTAGATATAGATTCTCAGATGGGAGGAGGAGTCACTGCACACGTTGGTCTTCCTATTATTCCTTTGGAAATTAACTTAAATTAATCAGTATGAAAGTAGCAATAGTAGATGATCATAAAATGTTTCGTCAAGGAGTAGAATCTATGCTGCAGGAGCATGATGACGTGAGTCTCGCTTGGGGTGCTGCTAATAGTGCAGAAGCTATTTCTCACTTAGATAATGATCAGCCAGATGTAATTTTAATGGACATTAGTCTTGGTGACGAAAGTGGAATTACATTGACTAAATCTATTTTAGGTACCTATCCAAATATCAAAATATTAGGCTTGTCCATGCATAAAGAAGATAACTATATAGTTAATTTATTAGAAGTGGGGGCAAAAGGATATTTACTCAAAGATGCTGGGGCAGAAGAAATGGTGCTCGCAATTAAAAAAGTATACGACGGTGATACTTACTATAGTTCGCATGTGACCAATGTGTTGATGAAGCATCTTACTCAAGGCACCAAGCCTACAGCTACTGGATCTCAAGTCAAACTGACTAATCGTGAGCTAGAAATTTTAAAGCTGATCGCAGAAGAAAATTCTAATCCAGAGATCGCAGAGCAATTGTTTATTAGTATCAGAACAGTAGATACGCATCGAAGAAATCTATTAGATAAATTACAAGCTAAAAATACGGCAGGCTTAGTTAGATATGCATTAAAGCATGGTCTTGTAGAATAGTAAAAGTTAGTTGTCTTCTAGGAATGTGACCGATGTATGGATTGTGTATCTCTTTTATGTTGAATCAAAAATGAATAGAACATGAAAAATATAACTTTAACTATAGCGATTTTATTTCTTGTTGGAGGCTCTATGGCTGCTCAGCAATTGGGAATCAAAGGAGGACTTAATTTTACTAATGTGTCAAGCGAGAAAGATATCGACCTGAGTGCAAGTAATGGCTTTCATGTGGGGCTAGCTTTCGAATCACCACTGCTGTTTCCTCTCAGTGTAGGCACAGGAATATTCTACACCCGTAGAGGGTATAAATCCAATGAGTCAGGAAAGCTAGGGAATGTATCAATTGATTACTTAGATATTCCAATTGATCTCATGTTCAAATTAAAATTAGCTGACTTAATAGGTGCATATGTATCTGTTGGCCCTTACTTTTCATATGGATTGACGAGTAAAGTTTTTGATGTCAATGGAGTACTTGAGAATGGGTATAACAAAGATGAAATAGACCTCAATAGACTAGATAGTGGAATTAACATAGGAGCAGGAATAGATATTTCTAACTATAGATTTTCGACAGCCTATGGTATAAGTCTAACTGATAATGGTGCAGATCAAGAAAGTCGATTAGAGAATAGGGTATTAAAGCTATCTATAGGGTACTTCTTTGATTAGATATGAATTAGATTTTCAACAATAATTCTTTTAGATTAATAGATAATATACTTGTGACCAATTGTCATACAGTGTATCTCTTTGCCGAATATTTAATTACCAATAATCAAATTACAACTTTTAAGAAATGAAAACTTTTAAACTCATACTAAGCGTAGGGATAATTGCAATGTTGGCCTCTTCTTGCGCAAGTAAGAAAAGCTTGGAAACGGTTAGATTAGAATTAGACGATGTTACTAACGATTTTCGCAGATCGCAATCTGAATTAGAAAACTGTAATATTAAATACACTAAACTCACAGGTGAAAAAGAATCACTGCAAGGGCAATTAGCCAATAGAGTAGACCAGATTCAAGATCTTAAAGATCAGATTATCGATCTTAAGAAGCAAAGAGAAAATCAAATTACTCAAGTGGGTGATCTCACGGTATTGTCAAAAACGGCAAATGACAATATCGGTAATACTATCAAACAACTAGAGCAGAAAGATAAGTATATCAAGTTAATACAAGCAGCTAAGAGTAAAACTGACTCTCTTAACCTTGCTTTGGCGATCAATCTAAAGAGTGTATTGGCTAAAGGTGTAGAAGATGATGATATAGAGGTGAAAGTAGATAAGACAGTAGTTTATGTCAACCTTTCAGACAAGATGCTCTATACATCAGGAAGTGCTATAATCACTCCAAGAGCAGATGAAGTATTGTCTAAAATAGCTCAAATTATCAAATCTAGACCAGATCTAGACTTGATGGTGGAAGGGTATACAGATAATACTCCGATCAGAACGTCTTGTATAGATGATAACTGGGATCTATCAGTAAAGAGAGCGACTTCTGTGGTGAGAGCATTGCAAAACAAATATGGAGTTAATCCTGACAAGTTGATAGCTGCTGGTAGAGGTGAGTACAACACATTGGCGGATAACGCTACTGCAGAAGGAAAAGCTATCAATAGAAGGACTAGAATTATCTTATTGCCTAAGTTAGGACAGTTCTATGAATTACTAGATCCAAGTAAGATGCCCAACTAGATTGCATAGCGCGTAATATGACATGAAATATCGAAGCCCTCGTTATCTAATTGATAATGAGGGTTTTGTGTTTTTGTAGACGATTTTTCTAGGTAAATTGCGTAGAAAGAAAAATACGCTTTTCAACTGTGTTTTCTGCTGCTACATTGATAGATATTTGTGCTATAATAATTAATAAAATTATCAATAGACAAGCATGATTTCTACAGAGATACTACAAAAGGAAGAAGTCCTAGTAATCACATATCAATCAACAAAGTGTAATAAAGCTTTTGGAGAGTTGTATGAGATGTTCTACGGTCAACTTTTCGATTACGTCTGTAAGATTGCCAATAATACAGATGATGCCTTTGATATTACTCAGGAGACATTCATCAAAGCGGCGCAAGAGCTGCATAGCTTGAGGGTGCCTATTACTTTCAGATTTTGGCTGTTTAGAATAGCCAAGAACATGTGTATGAAAAACTACCGTAAAGCATCCAAACAAGCTTGTGATAGCTATGATACGGATAATGTGAGTCAAGACTATAGCACAATAGAAGCTATCGAGAAGGATGAAATACTTGAGCGTCTTGCTTTGGTATTGTCTACATTATCTCAGGAAGATCAAGATCTTTTATTGGCAAAGTACAGTGATGGCAAGTCAATAAAGGAAATAATGGAGTCAACTAGTCTGGGAAGTTCAGCGATTAAAATGAAACTCATGAGAGCTAAAAGTAAAGTGATAGATAGATTAAGTCTTGATAGTTTATAATTAACTACAGTGAATTCTGTGACCAAATGATGTATTTATACTCTCTTTGTTAAATACAGAGTTTATGATACATACATTACAATTGAAATCAGAAGAGCTTCTTACTCCAGAATATTTCCATTTAAGAAATACAATTGATCCAGAGGCGGATATCATTCATCTCGCGGTTACACATAGCCACTTACAAAATGTATCTACCGAAGATATCTATAAAAGTATCTTGAAGTTGGATGGAAAATATAGAACAGCATTTAGTAAATGGACAGCACCGGCAGTAAAGGTAAGGGTGATCAATCAACTCTAAATTAAAAAGTAATAACAGTTAGTAATATATACAAAGGAGACAAGACATAAATCTTGTCTCCTTTGCGTATTGGGATGTTTAGGATTGCATTTTCTAAGCGATTTACCTATTTGTAAAATACGCTTTTTAGCTGTTTTTAATAGGTGCAGGATCAATGATATTTGTAGTAACTAAAATATCTAAAATGAAATATTTATTACTTTCTGCATTACAGTTTTGTGTTATGACTTGTACAGTGGCACAGGCTATTACTTTACAAGGAGTAGTTACTGATAATCGTAATAATTGTAAGCTCGATAATGTGGATATTACAATAACTGACGATAGAGGTACAACACCTTATATAATCCATACTGACAAGTTTGGTTTGTATAATTTTGAAGCAACATCAGGAGTCACTTATGAGTTTGATTTGTCTAGAGTGGCATATGAAGATTTTACATCCTCTTTTAAAGTGGATAAAAAAGCAAAGGGCGAAATGGTGCATAATATGTCCATGCAAAGATTGCCAGGTTATGAGTTTCAGGCTGATGTCAAAGAATTATTATCTATGGGCAAAGGCACAGATAAAAAGCTTGGTCAAGAGCTGAAAAATCTAAAAATAGAAATTTATAATAACACATCGGACAAGGAGATAAGAGTTACAGAAGACGATCCTAAAAACACTTTCGAAGCGAACTTTGAAAGAGGTAATCATTATACAATTCTAATTAGGAAGAAAGGATTTTTCGCTAAGAGAATAGAAGTTAATGTAGATATTTATGGATGTATACTTTGTTTTGAAGGCTTAGGAAATGAATATGCCCCTGAGATAGAGTCGGCTACAGAAGGTAACGATAGGGGTGTGTTGGTGGCAGAGATACCTATGAAAAAGATAGTAAAAAATGAAGCGATTAGACTTGATAATATTTATTATGATTATGATAAATGGAATATCAGAGCAGATGCCAAGCCAGCATTAGATAAGTTGGTCCAGACGTTGAAGAGAAACCCTATTGTCATTGAGTTAGGCTCACACACTGATAGTCGAGGTAAAGACGATTATAATGTATCCTTATCAGACAAGAGAGCAAAGTCAGCAGTAGATTATATCGTGTCAAGAGGAATCAAATCGCAACGAATAACAGCTAAGGGATATGGAGAATCTATGCCTCTGAATACATGTATAGATGGTGTGGAATGCACTGAAAAAGAATTTCAATTTAATAGAAGAACTGAATTCAAAGTGACTGGATTTTTAGAAGAGACCAACTTCGCTAGAAAATCACTCAAAGAAATATTAGCAGAAGAAAAGCTAACTAAGAAACGACTCAAAGAGCAAATAGAAGGTATCTAATTCGAAGATGCCGTACGAGATTTACATAGTAATAATATAGGTGCTTCCACTGATTTTACTTGATCGCCATGCACTTACATTTGTTATATTATTCAAAGATTATAATTGTCAATAAAATATTTTAATATGAAAAAATTATCAATAGTATTAATATTCATCGTATCTGTATTTTCATTAGTTGCACAAGTGGAGGTAATGGAAGGCTCTAAGTCTATGGTGGAAGGAACATATAATGCGTACACAGTTACTTTGGAAGATGTAAGTAATGATGAAGCAGAAGATATGTGGAAAGACTTTATGAAAGAGTTTAAGGCAAAAGTCAAAAAGGATAAAAAGGCTAAAATACATTTTTCGGATAATGTTCAAATGCCAAGTATTAGCTCAAACCCTGTAGATGTATATGCCAGTATAAATGAAAGTAAAGGAAAATCTACCACAGTAAGTGTATGGTTTGATACTGGATCTGGATATGTTAATTCTATAGACATGGAAGCGCAATCTGAAACGGCCAATCAATTAGTGCAGGAATATGGTACTAAAGTGATGAGAAAGCACTCTGAAGATAAGCAAGAGAAAGCTGAGAAGATGCTTAAGGATGTAGTAAATGATGCCAAAAAGCTCGACGATAAGAATAAGGATCTTCGTGAGGATATCGCAAAGGCAAAGGAAAATATACTTAAGTGGGAAAAGGAGTTAGATCAGAATGAGGATGATATCAAAAAGAAGGCAAAGGATGTGGAGAAGCAAAAGGAATCAGTAGCGGAGGCGAAAGAAGTGACTAGAAAATATTAATGGATATATAAGAGGATGATTTTGTTGGTGCTAGGCAGCTGTACATACTGCAAGGTTCTCGGTTGACCTAGCACCCAACATTATTATACTTTATAAATTTAAATATGGTATGATTCGGATGTCCTGAAAAGAGCAGTCGAATTTACTTTTTAGAGTATAGGACAAAAGTGGTTAGATTAATAAATGAAACGATTTTTTCAACTATGTATTTGGCCTATTGCTTGAGCTGTCAAATACTGTGTCAGTACAAATTATTATAGTATCTTCGAATTAACTTAAATTATTACATGAATTTAAACGAGCAAATAGTAAGCTTAATAGCGGCTAGGGACGAAAAAGGTCTTGCTCTGCTCTACAAAAATTATAGCGATACATTATATGGTATCGCTATTCGTGTTCTTAAGAATGAGCCATTTGCTGAGGATTGTATACAGAAGTCTTTGTTGAAGATCTGGAATGCCATAGATACATACGATGCTTCCAAATCTACATTATACACCTGGATGGCTCAAATAGTTAAGAATACGGCATTTGATATAAAGAGATTAAAATCCTTTCAAAAGGAAGAAAAAACCGAAACTATAGATCCGAGCGTATATAAGGATAGAGTAAACAACCAAGAACAAGGAGGAATCGATGTAGAAAACTTGCTTGGAAGTATAGACTCTAAATATAGTGAAGTGCTTTACTATCTCTATTTAGAAGGGTATTCGCAAAGCGAACTTTCAGAAAAGTTAGATATCCCATTGGGTACTATCAAGACTAGATCTAAGAAAGCGATCGATTTGTTAAGAGAAAAATTAAATTCAGAGAAGAATCTATTTCTAGGCTTTTTCTCTGTAGTATTAATCATAATAATATTGCTGTTATCAATAATATAAACGACATACGAGAATCAGGGTTACTTGAGTATTATGCTCTTGGTCTGCTTAGTGATGCAGAGAAGGCAACAGTAGAAGGATACCTAGAACAATTTCCAGAGTTGCAGCAAGACTATTTGGAAATTCAGAAAAGTCTTCATGTGTACGCAGCAGCACAAGGGGTTAAACCACTTAAGGATCTATCTACAGATGTAATCAAGACGATAAAAGACAATAAGGGTACTGAGAATGACCATAATCCAATGTCAGACAGATCTTCAGATCAAGAAGGGTGGTTCGGAGGATGGAAGTCTTTATTGCTTTCTGCACTTATAGCTTTAGGTGGGTTATTTTTCTTTTTGAACGTCAAAGGTGAATTGGATACTCTTCAAAAGAAATATGCTGTACTCCAAGAAGATTGTGACTCGATATCAAATTCACTTCATACTAGAATAGATATGTATGATCAGATATCTAGTAAGAGAAATACACCCATATTTTTTGCAGCAACAGATAATTACTCAGAAACCAAATTGATACTTCATTATAATCCCTCAGATAGACGAAATTATATTCAGGTATCTAATCTTCCTACTTTAGAAGCAGGACAGGCTTTTCAGTTATGGTCGCTCAAAGATGGTATAGATCCCATTCCACTTACAGTATTTTCGAAAGAAGATGGAGATCTGATACCCGTAGATTTTGAGGAAGGAACAGGTACATATGCCATTACTATAGAAAAAGCCGGTGGCGTAGATTCTCCAACGCTCACTAGATTGATAGGCACAGCCGGAGTATAGTAGATTATAATAGATCTATCTTCGCTTTCGAGATATTGCACGTTAAGGAATTATCTAAAGGAATCAAACAAATATTTAGGTCGAAGGGTATATTTGGAGGAAACGAGTGCACTTTTGGTTCGCTATTTCGTTAGACGTGTAGCTTTTAACATATAGAGGTAAATTTATTGAAAAAGAAGATAACTAGGTGGCTTTTAATTGCAGTACTAATATTATTAGTATTGTTGGTGGTTTTATACTTCGCCATTCAGATGCCTTCTGTCCAAAACTATGCTAAGGACAAAATACTATCAAGTATTTCAGAGCAATATAAAGCGGATTGGAGGATTGGTGATGTCAAGATTGATTTTTTCGATGAAGTTGTAGCTCAAGATATATTGTTTTTAGATCAACAAAACGATACCTTGTTGGCAGCAGATAGGTTGTTAATAGATATCAGTTTGTTCAGCTTAATAGCTAAAGAGATCAATATTGATGAAGTCCAAATACAAGGATTGAGATCCAAGATATATGAACTTGATCATGGAGTGATGAATTTTGATTTTCTGATTTCTGATAATGAGGATTCTAGTCAAACTGATTCGCAACAAGCCACTAGTGAAGGATGGACATTTTCTGTAGATAGAGTAGACTTGGTCCAGCCGTCAATCTATTATGCTACGGCCAGTCAACGAATCTCAGCAGATGTAGACGATCTTGTATTGGATATCAATACTTTGGACTTAGATTCGCAAAAGGTTGATCTTTCGCTTTTCCAGATTATCAATGGAGATGTTGAAATGGAATCACTCTCCAATACTCAATCCAATGAGCCCTTTTCACTTCCTCAGTTAGGGTGGGATATTCAACTGGATATGCTAGACGTGCAGCAGTCTAGCTTTAATGTAGTTTCTGATACGCCTATATCTGTTTCGGATATTACTGTTGATATAACGGATGTGCGATATGCGGATACACAATTTGATTTAGATATTCAACAGATAAATGCAGAAGTACAAGATCTATTTACAATTAAGAACTCTAGGGGAAATGTGTCACTAAGTGGAGCCGATGTAAGTATATCTAATTTTATAATAGATACGGAAAGAGACAGATTGCGTGCAGAGTCATTGAAGTATAATATCAATACTCAATATGCAGAATTTGAAGGCTTAATTTCTGACATAAGTGCTTTGAGTCTTAAGCAATTTCAATCTTTTATTCCCAATGGTATTAATCTAATCAAGAATACAAACCTTAGTTTACAAGCCCAAAATTTATCTTATTCTAGGGATAAATTAATTACCAAGGGGATAGTGTTGTCATATGGTAGGGCTATTGATTTGAGATCTAATCTGACTATTGGAAATTTGGACAAGAGCAATCTGCAAATCACTGGAAATATATCTAGCCTCAGATCTGATTTGTTATTGCTGGATAGAATGATAGATGGTTTTTCTATTCCTGACAGTCTTTCACAGTTTAGGAGATTAGATGTAAGTGGAGCTGTAGACGGAACGCTGTCTGAGCTTAGAGTAAATAGATTGGACATAAAATTGGATGATGTATTTTCTGCTAATATTAGTGGTATCATTAAGCATTTGGATAATTTGGATCAGCTAGAAATTGAAGCTCAGTTCCAAGATATGATTGCGGATATACAACAGCTTCCAATTCCGAGCAATGAGGATGTAGCATTAGATAGTCTTGGGAAAATAAAATTTGATGGAAGGATAGTTGGGAACCTTCAAACGATGTCTATTGATGGATCATTTCAATCTGAATTGGGAGATCTTGCAACGGACATAACTCTGAGTAATCTTGATGACATAGATAATCTTATTTATAAGGGCGATTTATCAATGAATAAATTTGAGATTGGAACACTATTTCGAAATCCAAATCTGAATAAAATAACTATAGCCACAGAGTTGGATGGACAAGGAATTGATTTTAGTAAGATAGATACCAAACTGAAGGGAAGAATATCAGATTTTGCATTTAATGGTTATGATTATGCAGATGTAATCATTAACGCCGATGTATCAGATTCCAAGATCAATGGACAATTAAGTATTGATGATAAGAATGTCAAGTTGTCGTACGATGGAATTATTTCATTCTTAGACGGACAGTCGATTTATAAATTTGAAGCGGATATAGATACATTAAATCTTCAAGCACTAGGTTTTTATGGTAAGGAAGTGAGCGTAAGTGGGCAGTTGAAATCGGATTTTAAATTGCCGCTCAGACAAGGTTCTGATGGATCTGTTAATTTGTATCACCTCAGGATATCTAATCCTAATGAAAGCTTCTACGAAGATTCCTTGTTGATGATGGCAGCCAAGAGGTCGGATTCTACTTTTATAGATATTAGAAGTGATTTCATGAGTTTTGATATAGATGGACAGTTTGGAATACGTGATTTGCCAAATGCATTTATGTCTTTAGCCGATCATTATATCAATCTTGATACTTCGATGGTTTCGACAGAGTTACTTAGTCAGACGGCGAGTATAAAAGGTCAGCTGAAGACGCTGCTGCCTATGGATGTACTTTTGGTCGATAAACTTGTCCAAGCGCGTAATATTAGTTTTGATTTTGACTTTGATTTTGAGCAGCATAGCGGAGAAGGAAAACTAATAGCGGATAGTCTATATTACGATAAATACTTTTCTGAAAACATGACTTTGAATATGAGTACTCAATCAGAAGTCCTCAGCGTAGATATACTTGGAAATAATAATGATGCTAACGGCATTGATGTCCCTGTATTTTCATTGAGTAACGAACTTCGTGATCGAAAGTTGTACTCAACATTATTAGCTAAAGATGATGATGCTTTGCCTAAATTAAAGTTTAGTGCAGTAATCGAAAATACAGACGATGCATTGCAGATTTCATTGAAAGATAGTCTAGTCCTGAATCGAAAAGATTGGACGGCCAATAAAGATAATCTCATAAAGCTTTCAGATGGTAAGGTCATTATAAATGAACTTTCATTCACAGATCAGAATGAGTACTTGAAAATATACAGTACAGACGAAAATGGAAATGACATTTCCGTAGATTTTAAAAACTTTAATATTGGTCAGTTCACTACATTACTTACCAATGAGCCAACTAAGCTCAGTGGCTATATAGATGGAGAGATAGAAATAAAAGATATTTCGAGTGATATGTTTTTTTTGGTCAATGCGGTGGTAGATGATATTGTGTATGATTCTACTTCCGTAGGAGCACTTACAGTGGTAGCCAATGATAATCCAACAACCAATGTGGTCAATGCAGAGTTAAGACTCCAAGGGCCACAGAATGATCTTGTCGGTAAAGGATCCTATAATACAGTAAGTAGGGCTACAGATTTTCTGCTAGATATCGATAATTTTCAGTTGATGTTACTAGATCCTTTTTTGTCCGAGATTATAAAAGATAGTAAAGGTTCACTCTCTGGTAATGCATCTCTTAGAGGTACAATAGATCAACCTATAATTGGTGGAGAGGTTACATTGGATAAATCGATTACCACTATAGTTGTCAATAATGCTAGATATGCAACGGATAACCATACCATCACATTTGATAATGAAGCGATTGATATTGGAGTATTAGATCTGTATGATGCCAACAACAATGCCGCTACTATTTCTGGTAAAATTTATCATAATTTCCTTAATGATATCAGACTTGATTTGGAGTTAGATACGGACAAGTTTGTATTTCTGAATACATCCAAAGACGATAATCCTATATTTTTTGGTAAGCTAGTATTAGATGCTAGTGGCACTATTGTAGGGCCTATCTCTTTATTGGATGTTGACCTCAAAGCAAAAACGCTGGAGAATACACTAGTAACGCTTTCTCCATTGTCTGGAAGTACATTCGCTATTGAGGAAGAGTTTATTACATATGGCAAACCAGATGAGTATGAAGACCAAACTTCTGAGTATTTACTAAAATTAGCGAGAGCATTTCCTTTTAAAGTAAATCTATTGCTCAATGCTACAAATGACGCGACTCTCAACTTTGTGTTGGACCCAGTCTCTGGAGATCGTATCGAAGGTAAGGGTATGGGCGACCTTAGAGTTAAACTCAATCCAGATGGACAACAGGAAATATATGGCACCTATACAGTAAACGATGGTTCATATAAGTTTTCTTATGGTGATTTTGTAACGAAGAAATTTAAAATTAAGCCTGGTGGTACGGTCAGGTTCAATGGAGATCCATTAAGAGCAGTACTCGATATTGACGCGATATATAATGTGTATACGACTACCTATGAGCTCATCAAGAATGAAATATCTAATAACGGAAGTGATATGTCTAGCGCGGAGATATCAGCAGCGCAAAAAAGAACAAACGTTGAAGTGTATCTTAGTTTAGAAGGGAGTCTTATATCTCCAAAAATTAAGTTGGACTTGCAGGTACCTGATTTAGAATCTAGTACACTGTTTTCCTCTATAGATCAAAAACTGAACGAATTAAGAAATGATCCGAATGAGATGAATAGTCAAGTTTTTGGATTGTTGATATTTGATGGCTTTATATTGTCAGATAATGCTTCTACTGGATTTAGTAGTATAGGTAGTAATTTTGCGTTAAGCAGTATAAGTAATCTTATAAGTACTCAGCTTAATAAATTTGCAGACAAAGCCATCAAAGGAGTAGACGTAAATGTGAATGTTAACTCATACGAGTCTAGCTACGCTAATGATGGTGCGGGTGGCAATATTACAGAAATCGGACTTGAAGTAAGTAAGCGATTGTTTAATGATCGACTCAAGATAAGTGCCGGAGGTAATTTTGACTTGTCTGAAAACGGTGGTGCAGAATCGTATTCATCTTTTATCGGTGATTTTGTACTAGAATATAAACTTTCGGAGAATGGTAATTATAGAGTACGAGTTTTTTCTAAAAGTAATTTTGATCGTATCGCCAATGAAAATTCTAATAAGAACGGTGTGAGTTTATATTTCAATAAAACATTTGATTCAAAGACTGTATCTAAAAAATAGTATGCTTAAGACCTTTGTAAAATATATCTGTGTATTCGCTATCACTATATTGTGCCTGTCAAGTTGCAGCCTCACTAAACGAGTGGCAGATAAGGATTTGGTATATATGGGTACAGAATTAGATGTAGTGGATAAAGAAAATTCAAAGACGGTAGATCAATTCGATTTTAGTATCAATAAGATACCGCCAACTGGTACGCGTACAGGGTTGGGTAATGTATATACTGGACTATATAATATTTATGAATCTACTGATGATAAGGGATTTAAGCATTGGGTAAAATATAAATTGGGTGAAGAGCCTGTGGTATTCGAAAAGAGTATGTTGAAGTCTACAGAGGCTAAATTATCATACTATCTCAATGGCAAAGGATTTTTTAATCACAATGTAAAATGTGATAGTACGAGAGATGATCGAAAGGTAAATATGCTTTGCTCAGTAATGTTGAATAATAGATATACTATCGATAGTATTATATTTCCAGTGGACTCAACTTATGCAGCACTTAAGCTGGATGATAGATTGAAAAGAGCAATCATAAAAGAAGGTAGATTTTATGATAGGGATCGATTGGATTATGAGCGAACGCGATTAGCGACCATGGCAGGAGATATGGGATTTGCAGAGTTTGGAGCTGATAATATCTATTATTATGTAGATACTACTAGTACTGATCATACAGTTGATATTTATACGCAAGTGATCACACCTACGGATTCTACATCACACACTAGATTTACGCTAGAGCAGATCAATGTATATCCTAATTACACCTTGGATAATGAGAATAGTTCTAAGCTTGAAGAAGAAAAAATTAGAGATGGAATCATCGTTCATGAATTAGATCATTATATAGATCATGATCTACTGAATAGATTAATATTAGAAAATCCAGATACATTTTACAGCAGAACTTTAGAGCGGAAATCGGTCAATAGATTATTAGATCTTGGTCTCTTTAGATTTATCAATGTTAATAATGTAGCATCTGGTGCTGGTCATAATGGTAAGATCATTCAGAATATATATTTAACCCCAGAAAGGATGCAGAGTGTTTCTGGCGAATTAGAAGTTAATAATCGATCTGGAAATTTCTTTGGCTTAGGTGCGAGTACCAGTTATGGACATAAAAATATATTTGGGCATGCTGAACAACTCAAATTGTCATTGGGTGGACAGGTAGAAGCTCAATTTGGAGACGAACTTAGTTTTATAAATAGTGCTGATGTTAATTTGTCTGGTGAGTTAAATTTTCCAAGATTTATCATTCCTTTTTTTGATGTACACGAGAGCCGAAACTATATTCCACGAACAGTAATCAACTCTAGTTACAAATATCAACGACGTATAGAGTATTACACTTTTCAAGTAGCCTCAGCGAAGTTTGGATATAGATGGAAGGAGACTTCGCGTAAGACTCATGAGTTTTATCCGCTTAATCTAGATTTGGTTAGAGTCACGGATAAGACTTCGGAGTTTCAAGCGTTATTAGATAATAATCCACGTCTTGGACGATCTTTCGAAAATGTTTTAATTGCAGGTTTACAATATTATTTTACCTATTCAGATCAATCGGGTAGAGGGGATAGAAATTATGATTATTTTCGAGGAGAACTTGAAACTAGTGGTAATCTTATTGGGCTGATTTCAAGTGGAAATTCTGATGACCCAAGTCAATTTGGAGGTACTACGATTGCACAGTTTAGTAAGATTACTTTAGATTATCGTCGGTATTTTCCTGCAGGTGATACAGACGTTGCTACGCGTATTATATTGGGGGGCGGATTTGCATATGGTAATAGTAAAGAGCTTCCCTATGTCGAACAATATCTTATTGGAGGATCTAATAGTGTAAGAGCATTTAGATTACGAGGAATAGGTCCAGGAAGTTTTGTGACAGATCCTACAGGCCAAGGTGCTTTTGAGCAGCAGTTTGTGGATCAGACTGGAGATATGAAAATCGAAATTAATGTAGAGTGGAGGTTCCCACTTTTTAGTTATCTCAAGGGAGCAATATTTACCGATGCAGGTAATATTTGGTTGATTGATAATGATGATATCTCCGGAGGTAATTTTGCGATTAATAGATTTTATAAAGAAATAGGTATAGGTGTAGGTCTAGGATTTAGACTAGACTTTGATTTCTTCTTAATAAGAATGGACATGGCTTTCCCCATACGCTCTCCAAAATATCAAGAAGGCTTCCGTTGGAGGGTTGACGAAATTGATCTTTTTGACAGTAGTTGGAGAAACGATAATCTTAGATACAACCTAGGTATAGGATATCCATTTTAATAAGGTCTTTGTACGTCGCTGCGTTATAATAAAGTAAAAAATGTTATTTCTGATGCTTACTTATAATGACTAGGCTACTAAATATTTCTGAGATAGTTTTACATGAAAAAGCCCATCAAAATTTCTTTTGATAGGCTTTATATATCTTCAAATATCTTAGTATTACTTTCTAGTATATCTGTTTTTATTTCTTGGACTTGCTTTGAAGGCTTTCACTTGATCTTTGTTGAATACACCCAATATTGCTGGCTCGAACTCTTTATTGATTTCTGCTAATTCTTGAGATTGAGTAAGTTTATCACCTTTAGCATTTCTAACGGCATTTACCTTTTGTGATTTAACCAATAGAAGTTCCTTCAGCTTACTCGTTTGCTCTACAGATAATGTCTGTGGTATTTCTTGAGTAGAGAGATCTTTTTGGATCATCTTTAACTCTTGCTCCATAAGTTTATTTACTTGTTGATTGGCATCTTGAGCCGATACAGTAAGTCCGAATGCTGCAAATAATAGTATAAATAGATATTTCATGGTTGTATTCTTTTTTAATATTGTTATTACTGAATGGCTAATATAATAGGTTTTACGCCATTTTAATCATGCCGTTACAGTTTTAAGACTCTATTAAGTCTAGTTTTGTCCACTAGGCTTTATTAAATTTACTTTATTGCGGTTATCGTTCTTTCTAATAACGCTTTAGTAGCCTTGATTCCAGCGGTTTCAGAGATACCTGCTCCTTCCCACTCTACGCCTATAAATCCTTCATAACCAGACTTATGGATGATATTCATCATCTTAGTGTAGTTGGTCGATAGTTCGTTACCTCTTCTATCAAACGCAAAAGATTTGGCACTTACAGCCTTCGCATAGGGCATGAGTTCTCCTACACCGATATATTTGTCATATGTTTCTATGCAAGGTGCTCCCCATTTTTTGCCGCCTTCTCTTGCAATACAAAAATTTCCGAAATCAGGCAAAGTTCCGCAGTTGGGTAAGTTGATATCCTTTATGATCTGAGTGAGCCATTTGGCGTCGGATGAATAGCCTCCGTGATTTTCGACAATAATGTTTTTCCCACTATTGGCAGCTATCTTAGCGAGTATCGTAAGACTCTCGGTACATCTTTCTCTTTGTTCATCTTTTGTGCCTTCTCCCCATAAGTTGACTCGTATACTGTGGCAACCTAGGGCATTCGCAGCTTCTATCCATGGCAGATGTTCTTGTATGGCGGATTGTCGATCTTCATTTGATGCGGCGCCTAGTGAGCCTGTAAGATCTGTCATGATGAGTAATTGCTGGACATTTGCTTTTCTTGCGGCTTCGTTCATCTTGTCCCAATAACTAGGATTCGTAAGTCCGGCTTCTAAGAATTGAGAAACATACTCGACGCCAGTAAATCCTAGGTTAGCTGCAAAGCCTGCAAACTCCAAGTTGTTTAGTTGTCCGCTTTGTAGCATTCTGTGGCAAGACCATTGCGCTAATGATAATTGATATCTTGGAGTTAATGAAGGTGTATTGTTTGTGTCGTCGCCTGGTTGTGTCTCAGCCAGATCTACAGTGGTCTTACATCCTACCAAGGCTCCAAATGAGAGTAGGCCAAGTGATTTATTGAATTTTCTTCTTTCCATTTTAGTTGACTCGTTGTTGTAGTATCACAATGAGTACTACTATTTTAAAGATGATCAGTTAGGCTAATCTCTTATAATGCTCATTGAAGATAAGCATTTCATTCAATATATCACGGTACAGTTCAGAGTTGCTATTGGCCAAAAAAGGGCAATGTAGGTAGTCATATGATAAATTCCCTGCGCGATGCTGACTTACTACGGATTAGATAATTTCTCTGTGTAATAATCTAACTTCTTATTCATGACAGCAAACCAAATAGGTGGAAATAATGCCATCAACATAGATGCTGGATACCCAAGTGGCAGTTGAGGACTGTTGTCATGATGGTCCAACACTTGGTATTTCTTGTTCGCTAAGTAGTGATGATCTGAGTGTCTAGTAAGTTCATACAGCATGATACGACCTAGCTCATGATTGCTATTCCAGGAGTGCCATGGCATCACTCTTTCGTATCGTCCATTAGATTTCTTTTGACGAGATAGTCCGTAATGTTCTATATAATTGATCGTCTCTAACAGAAGAAACGAAACGATAGCGATCACAATCGCAGCGACAAATGCCTTACTACCAAAGATCATAAATACAGCTATTAGATAAAGTAGTTGTACTAGAGTAAAATGTATCATTTGATTTGTAATCCATTTCTTTATGCCCTTTGTTTTAGCCAATCTTTTTGCTTCTAGTGACCAAGCACTTATATAGCTCATGCTTGTAGATCTGATCCAGAAAAAATATAGATTTTCACCCTTTCTGCTAGTTGCCGCATCCTCTGGTGTCGCTACATGCAGATGATGGCCACGATTATGCTCGATGTAAAAGTGCATGTACAGGCAAGGCATGAGTAAGGCTTGTGCGGCTAATTTATGCAGCTTAGGTGACTTATGCCCCAGTTCGTGTGCCACATTGATACCACAAGCGCCAAGTACGATTCCAGTACTAAGGTATAGTCCTATTAATTCAAAGTAGCTAATACTCTGATGCTGTACGGTGTAGAATAGATAACAAGCTAAACCAATGATAATTGGCATATTGAGAAATAAAAGTACATCGAATATCCATTGTGAAGATTTAAGCTTAGCCGTCTCTTTATCAAAGTTTGCTGTTGATCTCGGTACGATTTGTTCAATAGTCGGAAGTAGTAAGAATGCAATGATGACTGTGCTATATGACCACCAACCTTGCCAATAAATAGCAGCAAATCCACTAGCAGGAATAATATATGCTAATAGATATTTAAGGTCGGAAAATTTCATAGCATTGGATTTTGAACCAATATATAGATTCTATTCAGAAATTTGTGCCATTTCTTAACTCAAAGTTAAAATAATGTGTTTCGACAGCAGTAAAATGTCCTTTTACGCTTTAGGGTATTTACATATTTGTCCTTATCCTTGTGCTCTATGAGTACCAATCAGAGTTATGCCATATCAGGAGGTCACGAATACACTGTAGATGCAGCAAAGCAAATACTGGATAGTGGAGGTAATGCGATAGACGCAGCCATAGCGGCATATTGGATGAGTATGGTCGCAGAACCATTTATGGCCAATGCTGGAGCAGGAGGCTTTGCTATGATTAGAGAGCCAAAGGGAAAGATGCTTTCGTTGGATTTTTTCTGTCAAACACCGAAATCCAAAATGTCAGCGGAGCAATCAGATCTTTTTCCGATTACTGTAGATTTTGGGGAAACCACTGAAAATTTTTATGTTGGTATGGCATCTGTTGCCGTGCCTGGAGCTATTGCAGCATTGTGGGAGATGCATCAACGCTGGGCCACGATTCCAATGAAAGAATTAATCCAACCAGCAATAGAAGCTACCAAAGCTGGAATCCCCCTCGATGAATTTCAATCGTATGAATGTCAGCTATTGGAATGTATTTTTGAATTAGATCCGAGAGGTAAGGCTATTTTTCAAAATACGGAAGGAAAGTTAAAGCAGAAAGGTGAAAAGATATCGTTAGACTATTTTCCTGACTTCGCAGAGACCATTGCAATTGAAGGCGCAGATTTATTCTATAAAGGAGAAATTGCCAATGCGATTGTAGATCTTTGTGATGATAAAGGGGGTAATCTTACGATGGATGACTTTGGCGATTATCGATTAAATCTGTCAAAGCCGTTTTCGTACTCGTGGAATGAGCGCATAGTATATAGTAATCCATTTCCTAGTGTCGGAGCGATGATACAAGCGGCCATCCTCAAAGGCTTGGAAAAGCAAGGTGAAACTATTCAGCCTAGAAGTGTATCTCATTTCGAGCTCATTAGTACAATCTCGAAGGAAATCTATGATATTAAAGGAAATCCTATAAAGCTAAGATCTTATTTGTCTGAAAAGGGAATATCGATCCCTCCACAGTTAAGCCAATCTTATAAATGGGGAGGAACATCTCATTTTAATATTGTAGATAAAGATGGAATGGCTATATCCCTAAGTACCTCTATAGGTGAGGGTAGTGGTACCTTTATTCCAGGAACCGATATGCAACTTAATAATATGCTCGGTGAGTTAGCGTTGCTACCTAACGGCATTCATAGTTGGGAGCCTGATGTAAGGCTGCAGAGTATGATGTGTCCGACGATGATTACAGATCAACAAAACAGTCTATTGATGCAGATCGGTTCAGGTGGTGCAGGGCGCATCCCATTTGCTATGGCACAGACGATCTATAATCATATAGAGCTCAGTATGGATTTGCCGAATGCTATATCATTTCCTAGAGTAATATATGATGGCCAGCGGTATCAAATAGAGAAAGGCTATGAGGAAATACCTAATAATATAGACCATAAACTTTGGGATATTTCATCATTATACTTTGGAGGTACGCATGCTATTGTCAAGCAAAAAGGACGTTACTCAGCCATTGGTGATCCTAGGCGATATGGTAAAGCTATGGTCCATCAAGGATAAGATCATTTTATTGTCTTGAATGTCAGGTCAATCTGTTACTTTTGCTCCGATTTTTATGGAAATAGTCTTAGCCTAATTGGGTACGATGATCTCCTCACAACTAAAACGCGTAATCGCTCTTCGATATGTTTGATGCTTTTTTAGGAAATAGCCCAAGATGGTATAAGTTGACAATGATTGGATTTTTGATTTTCAATATTGTCTCTTTCTTTGTATTAGGCCCAGCAATTACAGCTTGGTTATTTATTGCAGAATTTATCTTTACGTTGGCCATGGCACTTAAGTGCTATCCACTGCAGTCTGGTGGTATACTTGCTATCGAAGCTTTATTTCTTGGTTTGACGACACCTAAGCATGCGTATAACGAAGTCTTAGCCAACTTAGAAGTGATTTTATTATTAGTGTTCATGGTGGCGGGTATCTATTTCATGAAGCCATTACTGATGTACATCTTTAGTAAGGTCTTTACTAAAGTGAAATCAAAAACAGTACTGTCATTACTCTTTGTCTTTTTGGCGGCGGTGTTATCTGCGTTTTTAGATGCACTTACAGTTACTGCAGTATTGATCTCGGTAGCAGTTGGTTTCTACGGTGTATATCATAGAATCCAGTCTGGATCATCAGATCTTGATAATAGTGGAACATTAGATCGTAAGCAACTTAGTGGTGATACATTAAAGCAATTCCAAGGATTTCTTAGAAGTTTGATCATGCATGGTGTAGTAGGTACAGCATTAGGAGGCGTATGTACATTAGTTGGAGAGCCTCAAAACTTACTTATTGGTGAGAAAATGGGTTGGGATTTTATAGAATTCTTTCTACGTATGGCGCCAGTAACTATTCCAGTATTGGGTGCAGGTCTACTGACGACTATTTTACTTGAAAAAACAAAATCGTTTGGATATGGTGACCAATTGCCAGAGCCAGCAAGAAATATCATCGAAGCATACACTGAAGAAGCTGATGCTAATAGATCAGAAAGACAGAAGTATGAGCTAATAGTACAAGGTGTAGCTGCTATATTGTTAATAATAGGATTGGCATTGCACTTAGCTCCTGTAGGATTTATAGGATTAGGATTGATCATCTTCCAAACGGCATTCATGGGTATTACGGATGAGCATTCACTTGGAAAATCATTTGAAGAAGCATTGCCGTTTACCGGTTTGATAGTAGTATTCTTTGTGATCGTTGCTATGATTCACGATCAGCATTTGTTTAAGCCTATTATCGACTATGCATTCTCATTAGCGCCAGCAGATCAACCTAAGTTTTTCTATGTTGCTTCAGGATTGTTATCTATGATTAGTGATAATGTATTCGTAGCCACAGTATTTATCGGAGAGATCGCAGGATCGTTTGGTGATACTGTTGTTCAAGGTACTGCATCATTTGACCAAGGGCAAAGAGATTTATATGAATCACTCGCGGTAGCAGTTAATACTGGTACTAACTTACCAAGTGTAGCGACACCTAATGGACAGGCTGCATTTTTATTCTTATTGACTTCAGCTTTAGCACCGCTTATTCATCTTAGTTATATGAAGATGGTGAAGATGGCGATACCGTATACAATTGTATTAGGTATATTAGGGTTTATAGGTGTAGTATACTTCCTCTAGTAATTATTGATAGATAAGAACTATTGATACATAGTGATGGTTACTTTATCACTTCAATAGTCAGAAATATAATATGGCAAAAATAGCTAACATAGATCTTGGAGAATTTCCACTTTTGCTTGCTCCTATGGAGGATGTAAGTGATCCACCATTCAGAGCTTTATGTAAGGAGCAGGGCTGTGATATGATGTACACTGAGTTTATAAGTGTGGAAGGTCTTATACGTGATGCCACGAAGAGTGTAGCTAAGCTAGATATATATGATGAAGAGCGTCCGATTGGGATACAGATATTTGGTGCAGAGATTGACTCGATGCGTAGAGCGGCGGAGATCGTAGAAGAGGCTAAACCAGAAGTGCTAGATATCAATTTTGGATGTCCAGTAAAGAAGGTAGTCTGTAAGATGGCAGGCGCAGGTATCCTTCAAGATATCGATCGTATGGTAAGTCTGACCAAAGAGATCGTAGATGCAACTAATCTACCCGTAACAGTAAAGACGAGGCTAGGTTGGGATGATAAGAGTATCCATATCGAAGAAGTAGCAGAACGGTTACAGGATGTAGGTATTAAAGCATTATCAATTCATGGTCGTACGCGTAAGCAGATGTACAAAGGTGAAGCAGATTGGACAAGAATCGGTAACATCAAGGACAATCCAAGAATGCACATTCCGATTTTTGGAAATGGTGATATAAACAGCCCACAAAAAGCAGTAGAATACAAAAATAAGTATGGTGTGGACGGTGTCATGATTGGTAGAGCCAGTATAGGTTATCCATGGATATTTCGTGAGATAAAGCATTATATCGAGACTGGTGAGATCATGGATGCTCCTTCTGTTTCTGAGCGTGTAGACGCTGCCAGACGACATCTCAATCATAGTATCGAATGGAAAGGTATGAGGATTGGTGTGAACGAAATGAAAAGACATTACACAAACTATTTCCGTGGATTTAGAGACATCAAAACGTATAGAGCTAGATTGGTAATGGAAAACGATCCTGCTAATATCCACGGTATCTTAGATGAAATCTTAGAAGTCTACGATGACAGGCCAGAAATGGTGATGATTAGATAATTTGCCGAGAAAGTGTGACACTCTGAGATAGAGGTTACAACATTCTACTATTTTGCTATAATGTATGCCCTCTCTGAGGTGTAGCCTAACTATGGATCGTGGATATGCCCACCGTAGTCATCATCAATTGGTATACGCATGTGATTGCGAAAGGGTAAAATTGAATCCTAAAGTAATAGTGGTTTGTATTGCGATTTCATGATCACGACTTCTTTAATTTGTACACATCTATTGATAATTGTATTATTACAATCCAATCCAAATAGAGAACCGATGTCGATCCACAAAGAAAAAGCCACAAAAGCACATAGCGAGCATATAGTAGAGAATAACGAACTCAATCTATTAGAGGCTCTTATCCCTGTGGTTTTGTTGATGGCGATGCTTGCATATAACATATTTGTAGAAGATGGAGAGTGGCTCGGAGGATACTCAAATCAGATCATTTTGCTGATCGGAGGTGTATTCGCGGCTATAGTAGGTCTTTATAACAAAACATCATTCAGTACAATGGGAGCTGAGATTTACGAAAATCTCAGAAGTGTGTTTATACCCATCATGATTCTTTTCTTGGTCGGAGCATTAGCAGGTACCTGGCTAGTAAGTGGTATTATACCTTCAATGGTGTATTATGGACTTCAAGTTTTAAGTCCTGGTGTGTTTTTACCCGCATCAGTGATTATCGCTGCAATCATTTCAATCGCTACTGGATCATCATGGACGACGTCAGCAACGGTAGGTATAGCATTAATAGGTATTGGAACAGCTTTAGGTATACCTGTAGGAATGATAGCAGGAGCGGTGATCTCAGGTGCTTATTTTGGTGATAAGATGTCTCCATTAAGTGATACGACCAATTTAGCCCCAGCAATGGCAGGCACAGATCTATTTACTCATATCAAATATATGGCGTATACCACGGTACCTACTATAACTATTGCGCTCATCGTATTTTCGATTTTAAGCTTTACGATAGATACAAGTGGAAGTGCTGATGTTGGAGGACTTTTGACTACCATGGATTCAACATTCAATATTACACCTTGGCTATTTGCCGTTCCTTTGACGATGGTGGTACTCATTATATTTAAGACTAATCCCTTGATAGCTTTGGGGGTTGGTGTGGTAATGGCAGCAATATATGCCGTTATTTTTCAGCCAGATGTATTATCGGGTATCGCAGACTCTAGTTTTGGAGCACTCAGCCAGGCAGTATTGACTGATACGGCTATCGTCACTGATAATGCCACACTCAACGATCTATTTACAGCTGGCGGTATGAAGGGTATGCTCTGGACGATCTATTTGATCATCTGTGCCATGGTATTTGGTGGTGTAATGGATGGAATTGGAGCTTTAGCAAGGATTACCAAAACATTGCTATCAATAGCTACTTCTGTATTTGGCTTGTTTGCGAGTACCGTAGCAAGTTGTATCGGTCTCAATATCGTAGCAAGTGATCAATACTTAGCGCTAGTAATTCCGGGTAAGATGTTTAAAAAAGCATACGA
>CALKJD010000015.1 GCA_937995755.1 uncultured Saprospiraceae bacterium
TATTCTTATATGTAATTAGATATCTTGTATTAAAACCAGGCATTGCTGCTTCTAAGGGAATCAAGGTAACATCTATTAAATCAATATCAATTCCTGGTGAAAAACAAAAATCTTGAACTACCTCCGCTCCATCAGCTGGAAGATCTACAGATTTCATTGTTGGAGATAACGCAAATAAATCATCTCCGTAAAGCACATCTGGCAAATACTCGTAATTACCTTCTGGAGCATTGTAAGAATACTTCCCATCACCGCCAGTAAAGAAATAAAACTCAACATTATCCGCTGGTGATATCTTATATTTAGTAAAAGGCATGCTTACTTCTGAAGTAGCACAACCATCAGCATTTACATCGTAATAAGAAACGCCTGTTAATTTGAATGGTCTTCCTACAGAAGAAAATTCACATGTAGTAACTACGTTTGCATTTGGGAAAAGATTTTGAATTTCGACTAGCTGGGCTTCATCTACACATATATTCCCTAGATATTCAAAAGTTTCAATGGTTAAAGTTTCAATGGCTCCATTTTTCAAAATAATAGAATTTAAAGATTCATTTCCATCTATATATACCGTTTGAAGGTTTGGGCAGAAAGAAAAATCCAATTGTTCAGTATCATAGACTCCGCGGCTACTAAAATTTTCTAAGTTATAGCATCCACTTAAATTAATACCACTTAAACCATCCATACTAACCTCTTTTAATGATATCATACCAGAAAGATTAGAAGAAGTAATTCCAGGACCAGGTATAGAAACAGAGGCTAGAGACTGACAATTATTAAGATTTAAATCTATAACTATATAAACATCCAGCGATGTTAAATTGACGCAATCAGACAAATCTAAATTCTCTATAACTGCAAAACCACCTATACAAGAAAAAGAAGTTAATTGAGTGCAGTTTTTAATTGAAATTTCGCCGGCCATTATATCATAATCACTATTTACAATATCCACACTTTTCAATTTCGGCAAGTTATCTGCTGTCAATTTGCTTAGATTGCCTACACTTAGAAAAATAGAATCTAAATTAGGGCAATCATCTAATCTAATTGTAGGTTCATATATACTAGCTGATGTAATAGATAGAGTTGTGAGATTAGCATTGTTTTTTAATGTTAAAGAGTCTATATCACCTGATGAAAACTTAAAGGACTCTAAAGACATCATATTTGATATTTCTTTGCTGCCATTCAAAAAACCGCCAAGTTCAATATTCTTCAAGGCAGTACATCCATCTAGGTTAGGTAATTTAACACTAAAAATACCAAATGATAAATTAAGATCTATGAGTGAAGAACAGTTTCTTATATCCAAATCATTAACATAAGAATCACTATCAAAATTCAATGAATTCAACGATGTACAATTTGACAAATCAATAAACTCCACAAAAAATCCAGTTCCGCCTTTTTCCACTCTCAATAATGATGTGCAATTCGAAGCATTTATTCTTAAGGATCCAGAATACCCCTCTATTCGTAAGATTTCTACTGATGCCAAACCAGAAATATCAATCATTTCTACATCATCGTCAGCAATTAAAATGACTCTAAGATTTGGAAAAGATTCGATCCCTACTAGAGAAGAAAAAGTAGTTTTAATATCCAATTCTATTAGATTTTCGGCTTCAGAAAACTGTATTTCTCCATCATCATTTAAGTCTATTCCTTTCGAAATTATATACGATTTGAAATTACCATCTTCAAAAACAACGTTTTGACTGTAGACAATTGTAGAAGTCATACTTAAGATAACAGCAAAGAAAAATTTAATCATCATAAATAAAGTGAATGAATTAGTATTCCCAAAGGGAAAATATTCAGAATCTAATATTAATTGAATCTGACCAATGAAAAATTTCATTATTAGGCAGCCTTCAATATTCTATTTAGAATTAAAAAACATGTATAAGATTACTCGGAAGAATGATTTATCAGTAAAAACTCTTTAGAGCTAAGATTTCTAATTACATAAATTACAAACTAATTTTTATAATATCCTTTGGTCCCTAACCATCGCATACTGATTACACCTTTCATCGCTTCGGATACTATATTGGAATTCATCTTAGAATGGCCAAGCTCTCTGTCTTTGAAAGTAATTGGTACTTCTACCAGTTTGAATCCATTTTTCCAAGCGGAATATTTCATTTCTATCTGAAATGCATATCCAATAAATCTAATCTTCCCTAAATCTATAGTGGACAAAACCTTATTAGTATAACAAACAAATCCAGCAGTAGGGTCCTTGATCATCATCCATGTGATAGCACGGACATACAGCGAAGCTCCATAAGACAATAGCTTACGATCCAATGGCCAATTTTCTAGCCCTCCACCTTTGGTATAGCGAGAACCTATAGAAAGATCAGCGCCTTCGACACATGCCTTATGCAATCGCAATAAATCCTTAGGGTTGTGAGAGAAGTCTGCATCCATCTCGAATATATATTGATATCCTTTCGCCAAAGCGATTTTGAATCCTGCGATATATGCAGTACCTAAACCTAGTTTCCCTTCACGCTCAAGTAAATGAATCTTAGTTGGGTGTTTGGCTTGCCATTTCTTCACTTCATCAGCAGTTCCATCTGGACTACCATCATCAACAATCAAAACGTGAAATTCGCCTTGTAATTCCAACACAGCTGGGATGATGAGATTAATGTTCTCGATCTCATTGTAAGTAGGAATTATGACTAATTTTTCGTTCACGGAGTGCTATTACAGATATTTAAGTAGGTAAATGTAATGTTTTACTTCAATGATATATTAGTAAAATTGATAATTTGTTGTTAAATATGGATTTCACATGTATCAAAACTTCTGTATACTATACGTTTGCAGGTTAATAAATATCAAAAATAGCTACAAGGGAAAATTACCCATGTAGCTATTCCAATACTATTTCATACCTAACAAGATTATTAATCATCGTATGTAAAGCTTCTTACAAAGAAAAAACCAGCTAACGACTTAACGATAACTGGTTTTTATATTTTTTATTAGCTCCAAGACATTACAAATACATATCAGGCGCCGCTTCTTTCATCATAGCATACACTATCTCATAAACATCGATCGCATGTGGCTTGGTGAAGTAATCTCCATCTGACCCAAATGGTGTTCTATGTTCTCTTGCCGAAAGTGTCTGTGGTTTAGAATCCAGATATTGATATCCTCCTTGCACTTCTAGAACTTGCTGCATCATATATGCAGTAGCACCTCCAGGAACATCTTCATCTACAAAAAGTACACGATTTGTCTTCTGTAGCGAATTTACGATCACACCTTCAAGATCGAATGGCAGTAAAGTCTGTGCATCAATAAGCTCTACTGAGATGTCAGCCACAGCTAGTAAATCCACCGCTTTCTGCGCCTCTCTGAGTGTAGAACCATAAGAGACAATAGTTACATCTGAACCCTCTGTCATGATCTCAGGTACACCTAAAGGAACCGTAAACTCAAGTAAGTTATCAGGAAGTGTTTCTTTTAATCTATATCCATTGAGACATTCTATTACTATAGCTGGATCATCTGACTGTAGTAATGTATTATACATACCCGCAGCTTGAACCATATTACGAGGCGCACATACATACATCCCCCTAAGTGCATTGATCATTAACCCTAGCGGAGATCCTGCATGCCATATCCCTTCAAGTCTATGCCCTCTAGTACGTATGATAGCTGGAGCTTGTTGTATACCACCAGATCTATACCTTAGTGTACATAGATCATCCATCAATGGTGACAATCCATATATTAAGTAATCTAAATATTGAATCTCCGCAATGGGTCTAAGTCCTCTCATCGCACTACCTATGGCTTGCCCCATGATAGTCCATTCTCTTATCCCAGCATCGAATACTCTTTCGTTACCATACTTCTCTTGTAACCCAGCAAAACCTTGATTCACATCTCCAATCTGCCCTACATCTTCACCGAAAGCTATTACCTCAGGGCTAGACTCTAAAGTCTTATCGAAAAACGTATTTAGAATTTCGTATCCATTCATCTTTTTAGAATCGTCGGAATACTCTGCTGGCACAATAGGAATCTCTAGAGCTGCTCTATCGCTCTGACTGTATAGATGTGTATGATATCTCTCGTGAGCAGTATCGTATGACTGATCTATAAATGCAGTCAATTCTGACGGAATCTCTAAACCTGATAGAATAAGAGCTCTACGCATATGTCGAGCACTATCCGTCATATTATGAAATAATGGACCTAGATACGATTCTAAAGCTTGAATAACATCGTCAACCTCAGTACTTGCCCCTTTTAATCCGGCATACAGATTAAGTAGTTCTACTTTTTGCTCGTTGACAGGATTAATAAATTTATCCCACGCTGCTCTTTTTCCTTCTTGAGCATATTTCTTGGCATCCGATTTCATCTCTGCTAACTTCTCTGCAGTGATAATCTTGTTATCTACCATCCAAGAACTCATAAGCTCTAGACAGTCATGTTCTTTTTCCCATTGAAGACGCTCTTTACTCTTATACCTCTCATGACTACCAGAAGTAGAATGTCCTTGAGGCTGAGTAAGCTCTTGCACATGTACGAGTGCTGGCACATGATCTTCTCTCATCTTAGAAGCCGCTTTTTCAAATGTAGCCACACATGCTGCATAGTCCCAACCTTTTACAGTATACATACGTATACCATTTCCTTCTTTATCGATAAGAAAACCTTCGAGAGCTTTAGATATACTTCCTTTGGCTGTCTGTAACTCAGTAGGTACTGATATACCGTATCCATCATCCCACACTAATGTAAGAAGAGGCACTTGCATTACAGCAGCAGCATTAATCGTCTCCCAAAAAACGCCTTCACTTGTACTAGCATCACCTATAGTACACCAACTGATCTCATTACCTGTACCTGTATGCTTAAGCGCAGACTTCATATCATCTAACTGACGCAGCTTTTTAGAAGCTAATGCGATACCTAATGCCCTTGACATCTGGCCAGCAGTACATGATATATCCGATGTAGAGTTATAAGAATCTGTAGTATCGATCCAATTTCCTTCACTATCTACACTAGGTGTAGCAAAGTGAGCATTCATTTGACGACCTTTAGACTGAGTGTCATTATCCGAATCTGCATAGAGCTGAGAAAAATACTCCTCTACCCCACAGATTTCTGTAGCCATAGCAAATGTCTGGTCTCTATAATATCCTGATCTCCAGTCTCCCTTTTGGAATACTCTAGCCATGGCTACTTGAGGTACCTCTTTACCATCACCTAATATTCCAAACTTAGCTTTACCTGTAAGTACTTCTTTACGACCTAATAAACTTGCCTCTCTACTTACTAAAGATATCCATAGATCATGGATAATATTCTTCTCAAAATCGGTATCTGCATTCAATATATTAGGATCAAGTGTACTGATATCTGCCATATAAGAGGATTTTAAAGGTTTACAAAGCATCCAACATCATTCTAATTCAACAAGTAAAAAGATGATATCGAATAAAACGAAAAGCTCGCGCCAACTCCGTCAACTTAGAGACAACTTATCTTCTAATAGTGTATAAAATACAATAAGAGTAGGCTGCCATAATCTTGTTCTAAGGTCCCACAAAAGTACGGAATCTTGTTCGAATTTTAAAGGTCAAAATAATAATGAGTTGAAATCCACTTATAAGGTATTCACAATTGGAACGTCTACAATCTCGCTCCTTTATATTCTCAGGCATTCCTATAATAATTAGGCTCCGAATACACAAACAATACTATCTCAATTAGCTCCAATCACTCGATATATAGCTATTTCCCTGAGATTAACAATATAAAATTACGAGCACCTAATTGACAATAGAAAGAAGATCTTAAAAGTGGATTAACAACATATTAACGCTGTAGAGGGAATCTTGGAATAGTATTGGTGTTATAAATATTGTATCTTTGATATGTATTACAGCGCACAGCGCGATACAAACAAGAAGCAAATTATTTAATTACAAATAAATTTTAAAATGAAGAAATCAGTACTTTTTGCCCTTTTCATGGTATTTGGATTAGTCGCAATGAACGCACAGTCAGATCTTAAGATCGCAGATGCTGCAAAGCAAGAACTTAAAGAAGCAGCTCCGGTATCTGGGCCAGTTATGACTTTTGAAGCTATGGAAGTAGATTACGGTGTAATCGAAAAAGATAGTGAGCCACTTAGGGTTCTCAATTTCACAAATACAGGAACTGAACCATTAGTAATCAAGAATGCAAGAGGATCTTGTGGATGTACTGTACCAACATGGCCTAAGGAGCCAATCATGCCAGGTCAAACTGACAAGATTGAAGTAAGGTATGCGACAAACAGAATTGGAAAATTCAGCAAAAAAATAACTTTTACAACTAACGAGCCAGGTGAGGCAAAAGTAGTAAAGGTTATTGGTAAAGTACTAAAGCCAGAAGAGACTCAAGGAGTACCTGCAGGTGATAACTTAATCGTACCAGGAGGAGAGTAATCTTCATTTCTACCAAACAATATACGCCCTGTTAGAGTTATTCTAGCAGGGCTTTTTTTTTGGCATTCAGATTAATATTCATTCGTTTCGCTCAATCAGAAAATACTAGGCTATGCCACGTTTGATATTCGAGAGGAACGTTACTTTTGTTTTAATTACTACTTTATCCTTACTACCTAATTAATTACTTACCCACATACACTATAGCATGATAGCACTACTCTCCCCTGCCAAGTCACTAGATATAGAAAAAGATAAATACCCAGACCTTCATACGGAACATGCTTTCCCAAAGGAAACGCTACAACTTGTACAGGTACTCAAAAAAATGGATGTAGAAGAACTCCGTAGACTCATGTCTATCAGTGAGAAATTAGGTGTTATGAATGTTGAAAGATATAAGCAATTTAAAAAAGACTACCCGGATGAGTTAACGGCTGCCGCTATCTACGCATTTAGAGGGGATGTGTATCAAGGCTTTGATGCTGATACGGCTAATAAGAATGATATCAAATACGCTCAAAAGCACATACGTATACTCAGCGGTCTGTATGGCATACTGCGTCCTATGGATAAGATGCAAGCGTATAGACTAGAGATGGGTACAAAGCTCGAAAACAAAAAAGGCAAAAACCTGTATGAATTTTGGGGTGATAAAATATCTAAACAACTCAATGCAGATTTAGCAGAATTGAAATCTGATATCATTATAAACTTAGCTTCTAATGAATACTTCAAAGCTGTAGATCAGAAGAAACTTAAAGCCCATATTATCGACATCGACTTCAGGGAAGATCGTGATGGCAAATTGAAGTTCGTTTCATTCAGTGCTAAAAAAGCTAGAGGCTATATGGCTAGATTCCTTGTGGATCATAGAATCAAAACTCCAGAAGGTCTTACAGAATTCAATACTGATGGTTATGAGTATCGCGGCGGATTAGAAGAAGGTAAGATGTTGTTTGTAAGGTAGAAGTAGTGAGACGTTAACAAATTGAGGATAAAGAATACTCTCTTTAACACTCTCTTATTGCTCTACTAACTAATCTTAACAGTCTTACAGATTAGATTTATGTCATAATTATAATGGCATTATTAGTTAACCACTTCAAAATCTAATCAATATGAAATACCTAGCTATACTCAGTATTACTTTTTTGGCAGCGGCCTGTTCACCACGTACACATTACTTAGGTGATATCTATCCTCCGACTGATCATGTAGATGTCTATTATGACGAAAATGACATTGATAGAGACTTCAAAGTAATAGGACAACTATCCGGCGACAATGATGGAATGGAATACATTAAGCTTGACAAGATCAAAGAAAACATGATATTAGAAGCACAAGAGCGAGGCGCTGATGCTATCTGGTTCTTATTCTCCGATTCTTTTGACAATACCCATGTGGTCAAAGCTAAGTTAGTCAAGTATCGCACATAATAAATAGATACACATAAGTATAATATAGGCTTGACCGGAATGAATAACTCCGATCAAGCTTTATTATTATCTATGTCAGCCAACTAAATATGTAATAACATACGTTTTTCATTCTGACATTATCGCCTATCTTTAAGGTTACATACATTTCAATATACTAGATGAAGTTTTTCGAAAATTTTGACCTCCGCCAGCTTAACAATCTTGATCTTCTTGCCAAGCAAGTGGTAGAAGGGTTTATCATAGGCTTGCATAAGAGTCCATTTCATGGTTTTTCTGTAGAGTTTGCAGAACACAGATTATACAACCCTGGAGAGTCTACTAAGAATGTAGATTGGAAAGTATATGGTCGAACCAATAAGATGTATGTAAAGAGATACGAAGAGGAAACCAATCTTCGATGCCAGATTGTAATTGATACTTCATCCTCTATGTACTTCCCAAAGGGAGGTGATGGCTTGAACAAATTACAGTTTTCCGCAGTAGCTGCAGCCTCACTGATGAATCTGTTGCGAAAGCAAAGAGATGCTTTTGGATTGAGTCTATTTGAAGATTCGGTGCACGTGCATACAAGAGCGAAATCATCTACTAAGCATTATAACACGATGCTGACACACTTAGATAAGTTAATCGATGATACTACACTCGAGAAAACCACTTCGACTGCCTCTGCATTTCATGAGATAGCAGATAGCATCCATAAGAGATCAATGGTCATGATCTTTAGCGACATGTTTGGTAATGGTGAAAATGAAGAGGATCTATTCTCAGCATTACAGCATCTTAAATCTGCTAAACATGAAGTCGTTTTATTTCATGTGGTAGATAAAAAGCATGAGATTGATTTCGAATATGAAAATAGACCTTATCTATTTGTAGATATGGAATCTGGCGAAGAGATAAGATTGCAGTCTAATCAAGTGAAAGAATTGTATCAAGAAAAGGTCAAAGCATTTGCATATGACCTTAAGATGAAGTGCCTACAATACAACATTGATTTTGTAGAAGCAGATATCAATGAAGGATTTCATCCTGTACTCCAATCTTATTTAGTTAAGAGGAGTAAGATGCGCTAGAAGCCAAGGTTCTAATTAAAGCAAGAAGAAGTTTAAACAAGAAAAGTAAGATATACTATGAAGAAGATCAAATTAGCAAACATCAGTACTAAGCCACCAAAGGATTATTACGATGACAAGAAGAAATATAAAGAGGAGCAGAAAGATATGGCTAAAGAGATCGGAGAATTACATGAAATCATGTTTGCCGAAGGGAAAAATAGTCTACTCGTGGTCCTGCAAGGAATGGATACTAGTGGCAAAGATGGAGCGACGAGAGAAACCTTTCAATACTGCTCTCCAAATGGTATAAATGCCACTTCATTTAAGAAACCTACGGATGAAGAGTTTGCACATGATTTTCTATGGAGGGTACATAAGTTAGCACCGGCGAAAGGAACAATCAGAGTTTTTATTAGATCTCACTATGAAGATGTTTTAATCCAAAGGGTACATGGATGGATAGATGAAGAGCATGTGTCTAAACGTATTAATGCTATCAACGCATGGGAAGAGCTTTTACAATTTGATAATAACACTACCATACTCAAATTTTATATGCATCTCTCAGAAGAGCGTCAAGGAGAAAAACTGCAAGAGCGCCTAGACGAGCCAGATAAACATTGGAAGCATAACTACGGCGACTGGGAAGAACGTAAACATTGGGACAAATACAGAGATGCTTATGAAGACGCAATCAATAGATCTTCTGTGCCATGGATTATAGCTCCTGTAGATAGCCGAACTTACCGCAATTGGTTTATCACCAAAAAGGTACTAGAGACGATGAGAGAGCTAGAAATGAAGTTACCAAAGCTTGCAGAAAAAGAAAGTTAAAATCTCAGTCTACAAATCAAATTATAACAATAAATGACTGTACGTATATGAATGACAGTCGCGATAAGATTATTTCAACATAAATAAAATCATCGAAGTAAGATGTGAAGTGATTCCATTTCGACTTCGATGATTTTACTTTTTCTCTTTAAATTCATATTCTGCATCTTCCGCAAGGATATGTTTCCAATTACCATTTTCTTGTCTCAGTAAAAAGCCGTCTTTTTTCGCTCTTCTACCACGAAAATACAAAGTCCAAGCACCGCCATCTGAAATTTCAGAAAGCCTATGGAATGTATTTCTACCCAATCTATTAAGTCGCAAAAAACCAAATTTTCTCCTCTCATCTTCTTGTCCAAATCCAGGCCTTTCTTCAATATAATAGCCCCAAATAATTATAGAAAAACTCCAAGACCAAGGATGATCATGAAACAGATTAGGATCCAAATCAGGAAAGGTACATTTGTGAAGATAGACACCCAGACTAGGTCGATTAATTAGAAATCTTCTTTTTAAGATTATCTCTTTATCTTTAGATACTACATTTAATCCCTTCAGTTTACTCGAAAAGTATTTGAACAGTTTACTCATTTACACTTTTTAATCCTTATACTATACTCAGTAGTATTCAATCTCTGATGCGCTAGCTCTACCCTACTTTTCTACACACCTAAATCATCATCAACAGTACGCTGTACCGCCCAACTCGACGCAAAAATAACCAACCCATTACAAATCGAATACACTTTCTAGATTTCGATTATTCATTTCAGTTAATCCCTCTAAATGTACTTCCTCATTCTTTTCGCAAACCCAAATCCTTCTAGCGAATTTACGTTTACCCTTTTTACTAACAACACAAGTATCCATCACTCTAAATCCTACGGAGACAATGAGATGTGCAATGTCTTCTATAGACACAACAACCAAACGATCTGCAATATCAGAAGCCGATTTAATAATATGTAACACATCACTCTCTGTAGCGCAACTCACCAAGTTATATGGTAAATCGATAATGGCGGCATCGTATCTTTTACTGATATCTTTTATATCGCTTCGATGCACAGTTGCATCATAGTCAAAATAAGATAGATTCTCTCTTGCATTCCTACATATTTTCCAATTGATCTCACAGCCATCTATGTCAAAACCTGAAAAACAAGCTTCTAGCATAATAGTCCCTACTCCGCAGCATGCATCCAGCAATGTATTGGCTCTATCTCCTTCGGCTGCAATATTGACCAGTGACTTACCTACCACTATACTAATCGAATTACTATACGAACGTGGCTTATCATTATGCTTATGCCAATCGACTTCATCTTTGATCAATATTCCAAAATACCAAATGCCTTCATAGAAGCATAAGGCGAAGATAGTCGTTGGATTATAATACTCTGATAAGCCTTCGATAACACATCCAATATCTCTTAACTTATTAAGCCTTACAGCATACCTAGTAGCATCGCCTTCGAATATTAAATACTCCACTTTAAAATCATCTATACTGATATGTTCTTCCTTGATATTTTGGATCAACGATGTATAATCTTCAGATGAAGAGATTACATCTATTCTACTTTTGATAAAAGCACTGCTTGATGGCTCTACTTTCAGATCAGAAAAAACTAATCTATTCTTTTCTTCCGTAGCAAATATGTTTTTGGATTCTAATTTACAAAGGTCACTTTCTGTGTCGTCGTAAGTAAAGAAGTATATGTATTGGGTTGCTTGCATGCTTGCTTTGATTTGTATACTTCTAACTGTAAATAAAAATAATAGAGGACAAGATAAAGATCACAAACTCAATATATGACATAAGTCAACAGTATTACTAAATGAAAATAATTTTACGATTAATGAGTAACTATATCCCTACGATTTGAGTAGCGTACTCAACAGGTCTATCTAGCGAGTATTAAAGATATGCAACTTAACTATGCAATAAATCTATTATTACTAAAAGAGTGACTTGGGGCTTAAAGACACAAGGCTTGATTATCCTTTCCTTTGTAGAGTATTTTTATCCATTTCAATTTTCTCCATAATTTTTTTCAAAATTGTCCTTGTGTTTGATGAGGTATTATAAGCCATTATTAACGATCTAAAATTACCGGCAATTGGTACACTACGCATATTTCACTCCTACAAATACTTACTCCCCTCTTTAATTGTCAACTTGGCTAAATCATGATTATTATTAATAAAATCTCTTACCGCCTCAGGATTACACTTCGAATAATTTCTCAGCGCCCAACCAGCAGCTTT
>CALKJD010000016.1 GCA_937995755.1 uncultured Saprospiraceae bacterium
GACGCGCTAATCATGAAGTAGTGGTATTGGACCATATGAGATGTGACATCGTAACGGAATCAGGCGCGCCTACCATATTTTATAACGGCATAGCCATAGATGATCTGGATGCCATTATACCTAGGATAGGCACTAGCGCTACTACTTATGGCGCTGCTGTAATAAGACAATTCGAAGCGATGGGTGTATATACCACTATGGGCTGCGAACCACTGCTAAGGGCTCGCGATAAACTGAGTTGCTTACAGATACTAAGCGCACAAAATATAGGTGTACCCAAAACAGTAGTCTCTAATAGCTATTATGCTACAGAAGAACTGATGGAGGAGCTAGGAGGATTTCCTCTCATCATCAAACTAATCAATGGAACACATGGAATTGGCGTCATCTTAGCTGAGAATAAAAAAACAGCCCAATCAATACTAGAGGCATTCTACAAAGGCAGCCAAAAGGTAATGCTTCAAGAATTCATTAAAGAGGCAGATGGCGCGGATATAAGAGTGTTTATAGTAGATGATGAGATCGTAGGAGTTATGGAAAGAAAAGCAGCGCCTGGAGAGTTTAGATCTAACTTGCATAGAGGTGGATCATCTCAAATAATAGAAATCTCTGAGCACGAAGCAATGATTGCAAAAAAAGCTGCACAAGCTATGGGACTCAAAGTAGCAGGCGTAGATATGCTCAGATCATCTAGGGGTCCATTAATCCTAGAGGTGAATGCTTCTCCTGGTCTAGAAGGTATAGAACGTACTACTGGAGTAGATATCGCTGGTCGCATCATTGGATTAATAGAACGAAATGTAAAATAACTGCACTGAGATATATAAATACTCATATCGAGTATCTTATTACCAAAATCCTCACTAGAGCGTCGAGACTAAATTATCAAAAAACAATTCATAAATCGTAGCACGTAGAAAGAAGCTCATCTGAATGTGGAATGAAGGAATAAAATGTAGAAATGACAGAATTGATAAAAATAGATGAAAGCAAATATGCGAAACCACTGATACTCGACAATACGTCAATATCACCTGGACAAGAAGCAACCGTAAAACTCGGAGTAGGAAGATTACCTTCTGATAACCATCTCCACATATTTGCTCATGTGTATCGCAGTGTCAATCCTGGACCAACAGTGTTAATGATTGGTGGTGTTCATGGCGACGAGATTAATGGTGTCATGGTAGCTAGAAACATGATAGAAGAGAAAACTTTTGAAAATCTTAATCGCGGTACCGTAATATCAGTCCCTCTTCTCAATGTATATGGCTTTATTAATTTTAGCCGAGAAGTCCCTGACGGAAAAGATATCAACAGAAGCTTTCCTGGTACTATGGCAGGGTCATTAGCATCAAGAGTAGCGAGAACCCTGACCAAAAAAGTGTTGCCTTTAGTAGACTGTATACTTGACTATCATACAGGAGGAAGTTCACGATATAACTATCCCCAAATCAGATATAGCAAAAAGGATCTGATCGCCGAAAAATTAGCTATGGCCTTTGGAGCGCCATATACAATTCAAAAACCTATAATACCCAAATCTCTACGTAAAGTAGCCTCCGAGTTAGGCCTTCCAACTATAGTATACGAAGCTGGAGAATCCGTAAGATTAGATGGTTTTTCCATATCGAAAGGAATGCAAGGTACTAAGCAAGTACTTATCTTTCTAGGCATGATCGACCTTCCTAGTTTGATCTTAAGTAATAAGACCATGCTATTTAGTAAGACTGGCTGGATAAGAGCCAACTTCAGCGGTATATTTGTATGGTCTAAACAATCTGGTCATAAAGTGACCAAAGGAGAACCTATCGGTCAAATAAAGGATCCATTTGGTATGAAGACTGTAACGGTACACGCTATCCGTGATGGATATATCATTGGACATAATAACGCATCAGTCGTCAATCAAGGCGATGCCCTTTTTCACGTTGGATATGATTATGAAAGTATTGACTTATAGATTGATTATTTTTCTTTATTTAATTGGTGCAGGCATAGTGGGCTATGGTCAATCCAATCTGCAAGCACGCATGGACAAACATTTTGCCCAATCCAGTTATAAGCATGCCGCACTTAGTGTCTGCGTAATGGATATGGAGACTAATAAAATAGTAGCTTCAATTAATCCAGAGACTTCACTTGTACCCGCTTCATCACTTAAATTAATAACTACATTAAGTGCCTTAGATATACTCGGCCCTGATTATAGATTTAAAACTAAAATAAGCTATAGCGGAAAAATAGATCCTGACGGTACACTTAGTGGAAACATCTATATTGTTGGTTCAGGAGATCCTACTTTTGGTTCGCCAAGAGTAGCTTTAGGTGGTGAAGTTTTGGCTTTCAAAAAATTAATCATAGATATAGGAAAAGCCATTCGAGACCATGGTATTACCTGCATAGATGGTGAAATAATTGCTGATGAATCTATATTTGACAGTTACCCTATTAGTCCATCATGGCAATGGAATGACCTAGGAAACTACTATGCTTCTGGAGCATGGGGAATTAATGCCAATGAAAATGAATATTACATCTACTTCAAACGTAATCTAGCGATAGGGAAATCATCTATTCTACATTCATATGAGCCATATATTCCAAAACTTGAACTACAAAATGAGGTCACTATCGACAGTAGCAATACCCCTGACAACGCATATGTATTTGGTGGACCATATGACTTCAAGAAAAGAATTGTAGGTACGATACCTTATGGTAAAGATATTTTCAGAATAAAGGGAAGTATTCCTGACCCTCCAAAGTTCTTTGCCTATCACGTATTTAATCAATTGAGGAAATATCAAATCGCTTCTAGAGGTTACAAGACTAAATTTAAGGCGAAGAGAGTAAAGATGTATGACATCAAATCTTATGAATCTCCTTCGCTAGATAAAATAGCTAAAATCACCAATTACCATAGTGTAAATATATATGCAGAGGCACTCATGAAAACAATAGGTGCAGAGAAAAATAATCAAGGCAGCGGTGGCGCAGGATTATATATAGTACATCGCAATATGCGAAAATTAGGTCTCAAACTCACTCCACTCCATATGGAAGATGGGAGTGGCTTATCTGCACGTAATATCATCAGCAGTAAATTTATGTGTCAGTTTCTCGACAAGATGTTTGACGAAATCGATCATGAGCTATTACTAAGTACATTGCCACATCCTGGTAGTATCAGCACTGTGCAAGGTGTCAATACTGGAGGTAGAGCCAGATCTAATATATGGGTAAAGTCTGGAAGCATGGAACGCATCCAATCATTCAGTGGCTATATAAAAAGCAAGCAGGGAAATTGGCTCAGCTTTTCCATAATGGCAAATGGCCTCCATGTAAAAAATAAGAAGATCAGACCATTAATGGCCGAGATGATGAAAACGATCTACGAAAAAGGGTGATGAAACGTATAGCGTAATCACCAAACTACTTCCATTTAATATTACATCCGGCGCTTGGATATTGCTTTTCTGGAGCTTCCTTACCAGCCAGCACATCATCAATGGCAGATCTAATATCTGCCCCATCTTTAGGATGTGTATTCCCTGGACGTGATTGATCAAGTCTTCCTCTATAGTAGAGCTTTAAATCTTCGTCAAACAAGTAGATATCAGGAGTGCAGGCTGCATCGTAAGCCTTCGCAACTTCTTGAGTTTCGTCATAGAGATATGGAAAAGGATACTGTAACACCTTCGCTACAATGCTCATTTTATCCGGTGAATCTTCTTGGTAATTCTCTACATCATTAGACGATATTACTACCATTTTTACACCTTTCTCTGCGTAATCATTAGCTACATCGATCATTGTCTGATTCACATGAATTACAAATGGACAATGATTACAAGAAAATATTATAACCGTAGCTTTATCCCCTCTTACACTATCCAGTGACTTATTCATACCAGACACCGTATCTAATAAATTGAAATCTGGAGCGGTAGTCCCTAATGGGAGCATATTGGATTCTTTGAGTGACATGACTGTTCTTTTATTTATATCTACTAAATAGGTTTATAACTTCCTTGGTTCAAAGGTATCAGAATTTAAAAACAAATCTAATTTTCAGACACTGCATCAGTCAATAATCAATCCCATAGAAACGGCATCAATAAACTCACCGTGCAAAAAGAAATCTCTTTTATGTAATCCTTCATGCTGAAAGCCCATACGTTCGTATAGTGCTATTGCTTTTTCATTATTGACATTGGCTCGTAAATTTACTTTTCTAATCACAGCATTAGATTGCGCCCATTCTATGAGATAGGTAAGTACTTCAGTGGCTATACCTTTCCCCCAATGTTGTTTTCTAGTTGAGATTCCAAATTCGCAGACATGCTTTAGTCTCGGCTTCTGACTGGCCCTTGCATTCATCTGACCAACGATTTCACCGTCAATATATGCAATGACAAAGATTTGATTTTCTTTTTCCTTATGATCTCTAAGTATTACTTTTTCCTCCTCTATCGTATTATTAAATTCCGAACCCGAAAATGTTAAGTTATCCGATTCATCACCGATGGTCTTTATGAATTCTATAATCGCCGAAGCGTCTCCTTCTGATGCTTCACGAATAGTAAGTAGATCACCATTTCTGAGCTTTATTTCTTTCATGTATTTCTCTGACTGTTTGATATAAATCCATTGTGAATATATAATAAACATAGTAATATCATCGATGAAAACATCCCCACACCTAAAGCATTTTCTATCGTATGTTCTACCATAAAAGATACAAAGAACAACGTATAAAACCCTAGGTAAAAATCATTTCTAAATGCTCCTCCATAAAATAATGGAAACAGAAAAGCCACAAGAAACAATATACCACCAACTACTCCAGATCCTGCTAACACAAATAGGAATTGATTGTGAGGCATCAAGGGTTTTGAATACTCAGGGTAACTAGATTTAAATTTACTGACGACTTCACTTCGCAAATTACCAGCGCCCACTCCCAAAACTGGAGATTTTATAAAAATATCCATTCCTACTTTCAATGAGGTAAGTCTTCCACTATCTCCGTATTTATCTCCTTGTCCTTCATTGTACATCTGAAAGTCATAAATAGTATAATGTGCTTTTTCAGAAAAACTAGGAATCGTCTTATAGGCCACTAGCGGTAATATAATCAAGGTCGCTAAAACTGCGATACCTATTGCAAATTTCCTAGTGGTATAAATATGTCTTAAGGCTAAAATAAACAAGGCTGTATAGAGTGCTACGATACCTGTCTTTACACTGAGTATATGTATTGCTATAAACAACGCTACCGTCAGCACTTTGATGATCACATTATGGCTTCCTACCCCTTGGCTATACCTTTGTTTGATTAGATACCATCCTGCGAGCACTGCTAATGCTACCAATTGACTAAATCTAATATGATTGCAGGGAGTGGCCAGATGTTGCCCCTGTTTAAGCATCAGATTTACCTCTTCGAATCGAGTAAAGTACAATGCTAATACACCGATAACACTAATGGCCATCATGGCTATAAAGTAGTATAAGATGCGACAAAAAGAACCTTTATTTAACTTTGGCAATCCAAGATATGCTAAGGGTATAAGTAAGAAAGGTACTTTAATCCTGAGCCTTTCTAACCAATAAGAGTTGTCGCCCTCTACTTGCCAAAATGAAAATAGTACTATGAAAAAATAGAGTGTAATTACAAGAAAATGAGAATACTTAGAAAACTCCAATAGCCTTGAGAAAGGTCTCCATGTCCAACTTATCTTAGTACCATTCGGTGTAGTCTCAAAATTTAAAAACCCAAGCATCACCAATGCCATCATACACATAGACTGTATAAATGACGAATACACCATAGCACATAGTAGCAAAGCAAATATTACGCTTACTATCCTCTCCTTTATCTCCAAAAGCTGATGCTCAATTTATTAGTTGTAAAAAGTTGATTCCCTAAAAGACAAAATCGTTAGCCTTGTCCTTTATATAACTGATGAAAATACAATTTTATGATGTATACAAGCAGAAATTTAACAACCTCTATGATACTCTTGACTAAACGTTGAATTCAGCCTAACACAATTGGTACATATCCAATTATTTAGCTACGACTTACACCCTTGACAATATTGATATCGCCCCACCTCAATCAATTAAATTATTTGATCTTGATGCGGTCGATATCGATATTGATCTTCTCCAATCTATGTATACTGATGAAGCTTATGATAAGCTAAAGATGAAATTACTTACCTAACCAACAAAGTGGTGACAGGTAATTACTAACCCCAAATTACTTTATCCTTAATGCTAAAGTGAGGATATCAATTATCCTTTACGGTGCTTTTTCTTACCAGATTTATTTTTCCTTTGGTCAAATCCATCTCCATTTTCAGATCTTCTTTTTGATCTACTTGGACTACTATCCTCTGACCTTCTGGAGCTACGTCCATCTCTATCATCAGATCTTCTGCGGCTATCTCCACCACTATCTCTGTCATCCGAACGCTTACGACGATCCGCGAATCTATCATCAGATCTTCTCGAACTACCGCCTCTATCATCACTTCTTTTACGATCACGATCGCCACCACTTCTTCTATCACGATCTCTACCGCTTCTTTCTCTACCTCTATCAGCTCTACGACGTCCATCTCTTCTTCCGCCTCGTCCACGGCCTCCGCCTCCGCCTCCATCAGCTCTTGGCTTTTGAGGGTCTTGGTTAAGATCACGATCATCACCAAGCTTAAGTTTATCCAGTTCTAGAGCAAGTACTTTTCCTATGATTTCTTCTTTAGATAAGTTACCAAATACCATTAGCACCTTTTCCATCAATCTATTATCAACTGAACTCGTATCCGTTTCTAAAAGTTTGAATGCCCAGTTTTTCATACGGATATCTGCTATATCTGTACTACTAGGAATCAATACATGTTTAAATGAAATTCCCAATGTCTTTTCTAAACGAGCAAGTCTATGCGTCTCTTTTCCACCAATAAACGCCATCGAGATACCTTTCTTCCCTGCACGTGCAGTACGTCCACTTCTGTGAGTATAGTAAGCATCTTCGTCAGGAAGATTAAAATGAAATACGTGAGTAAGGTCATCTACATCGATTCCTCTAGCGGCTACATCGGTTGCAATTAACACTTGTAGTGCATGTTTTTTGAATCTACCCATCACTCTATCTCTCTGTTGCTGAGAAAGATCTCCGTGAAGAGCATCCGCTGCATATCCTTTCTTGAGAAGGGCTTCTGCTAACTCTTGTGTATCTCTACGTGTACGGCAGAAGACTACACCTCTCATATCCGCATCCATATCTAATAATCTAGTAAGCGCTTCGGTCTTATCAGAATTTTTAGTGACTACGAATTGGTGTTTGATATTGACATTAACTTTATCTTCAGAGTTAATTTTCACCTCTATCGGATCGTCCATATACTTATTGACGATACGCTTGATCTCCTTAGCCATAGTAGCCGAGAACAACCAAGTTTGCTTAGTCTCCGGAGTATAACTTAATATCTCATCTAGTTCTTCCTTGAATCCCATACTGACCATTTCATCAGCTTCATCAAGTACTAAATATTTAAGTTGATCTAATTTTACTGCTTTTCTTTTGATAAGATCTATTAATCTTCCTGGAGTTGCAATAATGATATGTGTAGGCTTTTTCAGATCTTTCATCTGATTTACGATCGCCGCACCACCGTATACAGGCAGTACTTTGAGACCTTTCATGTACTTACTAAACTTTCCTAATTGCTCTGCGATCTGGCGACCAAGTTCTCTTGTAGGTGCGAGTACTAAAGCTTGCGTGTGTTTCTCTGTAGGGTCTACCATCTCTATTAATGGTAGGCCGAATGCTGCAGTCTTACCTGTACCCGTTTGTGCGAGACCAATAAAGTCTTTATCGCCTTCTAAAAGTAGTGGAATAGATTCTGTTTGAATATCACTTGGAGTGATAAATTGCATTTCTTCTAGCACTTTCAGTATATCTTCTGAAAGGCCTAATTCTTTAAATGTTGACAAATCTGTATGGATTTATTTTGCCTCTAGAAATTCCAGAAGCTGTTATAGTTACGTGACCGTAGAACTTGATCACGTATTATCCATGAATTAAGCTCGAATATCACTGTTTCCGCCTAAAGTGCGGATGATTTCGCCGCAAAGGTAGTAATTTTAGTTGTGATTAGGAGCCTCTGTATGAATATCAAGGTATATGATCCTTTCTCAGTGATCTGATTTACTTAGGATTATGTAATTTACTGCATTAATACTTCTTCAATATTATTACTCGTATGCCTATAAAATATATTGTACTATCTGATCTTCACTTAGGTGAAAAGGATAGTCTATTTACTCCATCACAGAAAGAGCACAACCCTCTGCTAGATGCTTTTACGAAAAGTCTACAGACCTTGGTTGCTTCAAATAGCGACGATGATTTGCCTACTATGGTACTCAATGGAGACATCTTGGGATTATCATTTAGCACATATCAAGAGAGCTTAACTGTGTTTGATCAATTTGTGAAGGCGCTCACTGTAGACCATAAAATCTGTAAACAAATAGCATACATACCTGGCAATCACGACCATCATATATGGCAACTAGCAATGGAGTCGCAATATAGACGTAAGCTGGAACAGAGAAATGCAACTGACCTAATCCCCTCTATGGATCGCATATCATCTGCGATATATGAGGATGGAGTGAAAAGTGAATTTATAGAAGCTTTTGTTAATGGCAATCAATCAATGCAGACCGAATTAAAGGTTCTATATCCTAACATGATAATACCTTCTACTGGACCTAATCAACCTTACGTGCTCATCCACCATGGACACTTTGCGGAAAGAACTTATCACTTTATATCCAATTCATTACAATCTCTCTATCCTGAAGCAAGTGGTCCACTTACATTAGAAGAGCTGGAAGCAGATAATGGTGCATGGATCAATTTTGCATTTAGTGAATTAGGACGAAGTGGCGCAGCTGGAGAAAAATTTGAAAAGCTAATGAATACACTTAGCAGTATTGAAATGTTTGATGAGCAATCTGGTGAGCTTTCAGAAAATGTTGCTAAAGCTTTAGATTATCCCTATATCCCTTTCCATGCTGTAGAAAAATTCTTAACAAGAAGATTAATTCAAAATATAGCTGAGAAAATTAGATCAGAAAGATATCAAGCCGGTACTGTATGCTCAGAAGAAGCCATGGAAGGGCTTACTGCATATCTGGAAAGGTATTGTGTGCCACAAATGAAAATATCTGGTTGGCAAGGTGAGGCTACCACATTAATCTGGGGACACACTCATAAACCATTTAGCAAAAGAACATGTACCGCCAGTTATGACCAACTCAAGGTCGTAAATACTGGCGGCTGGGTATTGCCAGAAGAGCCAAAGCCTACACATGGAGGATCTATAACCCTCATCGATGATAAAAATGAAGTAGTAGATCTACGAATTTGGAATGACAGTGAACATGGAGGAAATATGCAATTCAGAGTGATACCTTGTGAAGGTGAAGAGCTATCAGAATTTGGTAAATCCATCATGGCATCTATCCATGAAGATAAAGATCTCAAAGCTCCGTGGAGTGATCTAAGATCGGAAATTAAAAAAGAAATAGAACAGCGTAAAAAAGAAAATATCGCATGAGCAGAGATAAGAAAGTAGTCATAATAGGATCTGGATTTGGTGGTTCAGTAGCTGCGTTGCGATATGCCGAAGCTGGATATGATGTAACAGTACTCGAGAGAGGCGGTTGGATCAGTAGAGATACATTTGAGGCGGACGACGACATGCTGTGGATACCAGACAGCGGTAGGTACGGTATGAACGATTTACAACTAAGAGGAAGAAATATAATACCTTGGCTAGGGACTGGCGTAGGTGGTGGATCTCATGTGTATGCAGCTACTATCAAGCGTAGAGACTTCTTCGATGACTTCCCTGGAGGCATTACATATCAAGAGATGGCACCTTACTACTCTACAGGTGAAGAAATGATGGAGGCTGTAAAATACCCTCAGCGCGCGCCCTATAATGAACTTCAATCGTACAAAATATTTAGAAAGGCTGAAGCTCTTATGATGCGTGACCATCCTGACATTGTAGAGGATCATGGTGACATATTATTAGGTGTGGCATTTGCTCCTGATGAAAACTCTGTAGGCAAATCTTTCACTAATAAATATGGCGCGGAACAGAGATATGCTGATCCTGAAGAACAAAAATTATTGGGTGGTGATATAGGAGTAAAAAACAGTCTGGATAAAAACTATCTACATCTCGCACAGAAACACGGAGCAACAATCCGTCCATTCTGTGAAGCGACAAAAATATCTGAGAGAATAAATGGTGGGTATCTAATAGAATTTAAAGATCCACGACAAAACAAAACAGAAACAGGGATTATAGAATGTGATCAACTTGTCCTTGCCGCAGGTGCTATAGGATCTACTGAACTGCTTATGCAATGCAAACATATCCATAAGAGCTTACCCAAGCTTTCTGATAAGCTAGGCAGCACCTATTTCAGCAATGGAGATTATGTCACAGGCATGATCCCAAAGCGAGGCTTACTATTTTCATGGATAGGATTGATTGGCGCTATAGTCGCTATACTGATGGCCCAACCAACCTTTGCCCTCTTGGCTGTTTTACTATATTTATTTGGATGGTTGATTTCGGATAAAAAAGCTATGCCTGATAGTGGAGCTACTAATAGTGATTATATACGATTTAAACATAGAGATGGATCACCACAAGGACTATATCTAGAAGGTGGACGTTACCCTACACCACTTAAAGCTGCTGTGGCAATTATATTAAGCCTTACAGGAAACTTTCATCCCAGTCGATATAAAACGATTAACAAAGTAATGAATTGGATGGGTACTTACCTCCCTGTTTTCGAATTACTTGAACGCACTTGGCCCATTCCTATTCTGATGATGGGAAGAGATGATGCTATTGGTACATTTGAATTAGATGGGGATGGCAAAGTTATCATCAACTATCCTGTAGCTGATAATGACGAGTATATCGCATACCTAAACAAATTGGGTAAAATGCTTAGCAAAAAAGCGAATGCGTTTTTTATTCCTAATGGTTTTGCTCATCTTTCTAAAGTAGTGGAGATTCCACATAATATGGGAGGTGTATCTATGGGTAACAACACCACGGATGGCGTAGTGGATACGTATGGAAGAGTGTTTGGTTACGAAAACTTCATAGTAATGGATGGATCCATAATGCCTACCTCTCTCGGACCTAATCCTGTAGGAACAATATTGGCATTTGCAGAGAGAAGCATGAAAAAAATTATACTATAATAAAAAAGTAAATGGGCTAATCACTGTTCTGCGACTAGCCCATTCAACTTATGTATCTATTTTAGCCTATCTATTCTGCTCCTTCAACATTAACTGTCAAGATATCTTTATCAAAAAGATACAAACCACTTTTATCATCACCAATCAATTCTAGCTTATCGTTGAGGGTTCGCGCTAATGCTTCTTCTTCCACTTGCTCTGCTACGTACCATTGCAGAAAATTATGAGTCGCGTAATCCTTCTCTTGCAATGCAATATCAACAAGATTATTAATGCTGGCTGACACATGTAACTCATGCTCTAGCAAAGCTTTGAAAGCGTGACTTATAGAAGGATATGTAAGTGCTGGTTGCTCTAACGCAGGCACAGTTGCAAATCCTCCTCGATCATTAACGAAGTGAATTAACTTAAGCATATGCATACGCTCTTCGTCGCTATGTAAATAAAAGAAAGCTGTTACATTATCGATTCCTGGTTGAATTTCCGCCCACGATGCCATAGCCAGATATACTTGTGAGGATTGTGCTTCTATTTTGATCTGCTCATTCAGAGCAGCTTGCATTTTTTTTGATAGCATTTTGTTTGTATTTTATTACCTATTAAAGGTACGTATTTAGATAATTAAATCTTCTACTAATTTCAACTTAAAATAAGTCAGGCGTTAATAAAATTTGATTTACAACAACTTCCTTCACTTTAAAAAGGAGGCTTCAAATTTTTGATATGTCCATTAAGTTCTGCACGCTTTCTTAATGTTTCCATTTCTTGTGCCAATGGCAATAATTTATTGAGATGCTCCAACATGTATAGCTGGCGATCTTCCTCAGTCTCCAAAGTAATGAAGTGCAACTCTTGATCTAAATTAAATCCTACTTTATGAGCTAACTGATATGTGCGAAACACAGAAGGATCATTAATAGTTACGTTTTTGATATTCATAACTTTATACAATCTATGGATGGCTAAAATAAGGTCAGGATTAGCCATTCTATCCATACTGTCACTCCAAGGCAATCGTGTCACTTCTGCTCCTGGATAAAGACGATTAGGATACTTACTATGTAGCTGATGCACTTTCAAAGGCTTCACCGCTTTTACCTCTACATCTAATTTTCCATCATCATAGCGCTCTATGATTTTCACCAATTCCATTTCTGTTCCTATGCTCACTTTTCTATCCTCATAGTATGGCACTAGAGCAAATGACATTCCCCTTTCTTGCACTTCTCCGAATAACTGCCGATATCGAGATTCAAATATATGTAGTTTGATACTCTCTCCAGGAAAAGCGGTAATACTTAGTGGGAATGCAGGAATCATATCCATTGGTATGGCAAATTATAAGATTTATAAAATAGATAAAAAGACTAATATTAACGAAACCCAAAAATAAGAATCATGTTTAGAAAAATTAATATAAACGTATCTAAGCATTACAATAATTAGGTTCAAACTATAATGAAAATCATAAGCCTAACTGACGACTATCATTGATACCATCTCTACTATTCTTGAATATTTGATTATTAACCAAAACCAATAATCATGAAAAAAAATTTAGGCATTATATTATTCTTGTCCTTTTTCATTGTAAACGTCAATGCTCAAGAAGTACCCAACGGCAACTTTGAAGAATGGGAATCATTCCAAGGGCAAAATTTTGAATTCCCTTCTGGATGGATCAGTTCAAATTTTTCTGGAGTACCATCAGGAATAGAAGCTAATGCCATAAAAACAACGGATGCATATCAAGGTACTTACGCCATTAAGCTCACAACCGTCAATGGTCTGGAACCTTCAGAACCACACGTAGGAGTAGCATTATATGACGGTGCTATTGACAAAACACCTAACGCCTTACAAGGGTATTACAAAACATCACTAGTAGGCAATGATGTTCCATATATCAGCATAGATGTACTCTCTGGAGGTTCATTTATTGGTGGAGCTGTCATCGAATTTGAATCTAGTCAATCCGATTATACGTACTTCAGTGTACCTATTGACTATATAGTGGAAAACCCAAACGCGGATCGTTTCTTTTTATCTATCCTTTCTTCAATAGAAGATGGTGTAGTGGGGTCTACTTTAACTGTTGACGCTTTAAGCTTTGATGGAAGTACAGCAGTAAGTGATTATGATAATCCAAAGACCACTATGTTACTTTCACCCAATCCTACTTCAGAGACATTAAATATTACAATTTCTGATTTTTCCGATGATGTAGACATGATTATCTACGACATTAATGGAAAGGTGATTACGACTAGACATTTTAGCAAGCAGTTCACTTTGGATGTAATACAATATCAAATGGGCCAATATTTCATAGAGCTTCGCAACAAGGACAAATCCTTAATTCAATCAAGCAGTTTTGTGATCTCTAGATAATATATTTTTTTGTCGTTGTAGCCAATACAAGGAAGCAGGTTACTAATCTCTTCCTTGTACATTTCACAATAGAGACTACTATAAATAATAGATTCATACAATACCAACTTCCTGTAATTATTCATACTGATTCTAGATAACACAAGTTTTTATACTATTCATATTCAGTAAAACCAAATTCCATTTTTAACTTATATATTTGTAAAAATTAAAAATATCAAAACCGCCAAACTCATATTAATTTATCTTGCTGCAAGTATCATAATACTACACAGTTTGCTACCTCATGAACATCATGATGAGTTAGGAACTGATGAGCATACAGAAGAGCATGCACAAGCAGATGATCTATTGGACTATCTAGTATTGGTGTTCCATGCGGATCTTGGAGATGGACACATGGAGAGTTTTGATCAGCAAAATGAAATAAGTTTTGATATTACTTTTACAGTAGATCTATTTCCAGATTTACCACCTCCATTTACTTACTACCCTCTTTTACTCAGCACATCAACATCACAAAAAAGGTTTAATTCTTTTGATCACGGCATTCCTATCCTCAAGAAGGAAGTGATCGCCCACCTCGATTTCAGAGGCCCACCCACTTTTGTATAGTTAATAATAAGTGACTTCATTGATGCTGTCACTTCATTTCATATCTATTACTGTAGATATTTAATAGCGTCAGTCCATACTGCACTGTCGATTTTCATGCTATACAAATTCTTATTTTATGCTAAGGAGTATCATCCTATTTAGTATTAAGAACAAGTTCTTAGTGCTACTATTCATAATAGGTCTTATTGGTTTTGGAGTGTATTCACTCACCAACATTCCAATCGGTGCCGTACCAGACGTCACCAATAATCAAGTTCAAGTCATCTCTACCACTAGAGATCTATCCACTGAGGACGTGGAGCGTTTTCTTACCTATCCTGTAGAACTAGAGATGTCAAATCTACCAGGCGTTCAAGAAATAAGGTCGATATCAAAATTTGGCCTTTCGGTAGTAACCGTTGTTTTTGATGATGACATGGGTACATATCTTCCTCGTCAATTGATAAGCGAAAAATTGAGTTCGATGTCGAGTTCAATGCCAGAAGGGTTAGACGTTCCGAGTATGGGACCTATCAGTACTGGATTAGGTGAGATATACCAATACATACTAGATGTGAAGCCAGGCTACGAAGACCGCTACTCTGTAGAGGAACTAAGAACCATCCAAGACTGGATAGTAAAAAGACAACTTTCGGGTATCACTGGAGTAGTAGAAGTAAATACCTGGGGCGGATTCCTTAAAACTTATGAAGTAGCCGTCGATCCCCAGAAGTTAAAAGCGATGCAAATCACATTAGATGAAGTCTATGTCGCCTTACAAGAAAATAATAGCGTAGCAGGAGGAGGTTACATCGAGAAATCACAAGAAGCATATTTTATACGAGCAGATGGATTAGCCAAAAGTTTAGCTGATTTAGAAAACATAGTGGTAAAAGTAAAAGATGGCACCCCAATATATGTGAAAGACCTTGGCTCAGTTGGCTTTGGCTCAGCGACAAGATTTGGTGCGATTACTGGAAATGGTGAGGGCGAAAAAGTCCTTGGTCAAGTCATGATGCTCAAAGGTGCTGATTCTAAAAAGGTAATCACATCTGTAGTAGACCGCGTTGATGAGATTCAGAAATCATTACCCGAAGGTGTATTTATTAATCCATTTCTATCGCGAACTGATCTTATCGGTAGAACAACTTTTACCATAGCTGAAAATCTAATTCTAGGATTTCTGATTGTGCTATTTGTCGTTGTCTTACTTTTAGGCAATTGGAGATCAGGACTATTGGTAGCGTCTGTCATTCCATTAACATTGCTATTTGCATTAAGCATGATGTATGTTTTTGGCGTAGATGCTAACCTTATGAGTCTAGGAGCAATTGACTTTGGTATCATCATAGATGGCGCTGTAATCATTGTAGAGTATTTGACATTTCTATTTGCCAAAAATGCTACTGAACTCAGTGGACTATCCAAATTAAAAGCTTCCGAAAAGAAAGACAATATAGTACTTGAGGGGGCGAACAAAATGATGCATTCCGCGGTATTTGGTCAGCTGATTATCATTATAGTATTCATTCCTATTCTCACGTTATCCGGTGTAGAAGGCAAGATGTTTCGCCCTATGGGTATGACCTTCTGCTTTGCGCTTATAGGTGCTATGATTCTGTGTTTCACATATGTACCTGTAATGGCCTCTTTAGTATTAAAACCACAAGAAAACAAAAATGGACTCGGCAATAAATTGATCAATGGTATCATGAGAATCTACAAACCAATTCTCGAAGGTGCAATTAGACTCAGGTGGGCAGTTATCTCAACTGTCATTGTATTATTTATTGTGACATTAGGTCTATTCAGTAAAATGGGTGGCGAGTTTGTGCCTACACTAGATGAAGGAGATTTTGTGATACAACCAATATTGAAGACAGGAATGTCACTTGCAGCTACGGTAGAGATGACTACTAGGATAGAAAAAATACTAAAACGTTTTCCAGAGGTAAAGCAAGTGGTAAGTAGAATCGGTGCAGCAGAGGTACCTACAGATCCTATGTCAATGGAAGAGAGCGATGTGATCATCACGTTAACTGAAAAAAGTGAATGGAGCTCTGCATCGTCTAAAGATGAATTAGCTGATGTATTTAAAAATGCTATTAATGCGGAAATCCCAAATGTAGAAATAGAATTTACTCAGCCTATAGAGATGAGGTTTAATGAATTAATCTCTGGTGCAAGATCAGATCTAGCGATTAAGGTATTTGGTGAAGACTTAGAAGTACTATACAGTAAAGCAGAGGAAATAGAAAAGCTTATCGAAAACATTGAAGGCGCTGCAGATATATCAATTGAAAAAATAGACGGCCTGCCACAGATGGCCGTCAAGTATAATCGTCAAAAGATGGCGAGATATGGTATTAATCTCAAACAACTTAATGATGTAATTCAAACAGGATTTGCAGGAAAAACAGCAGGAACTTTAAACGAAGGTGAACGTCAATTTGACATCGTACTGAAATATGACAAGGCTCACAGATCTCAGATAGAACATCTACGAATGGCATATGTAAACTTACCTAACGGAGAGCAAATGCCATTAAGTGCTTTTGCAGAGATTGACTATAATCAAGGTCCTGCAAAAATAAGTCGAGATGACACCAAAAGAAGAGTAGTCGTAGGTGTCAATATCAGAGGTAGAGATCTACAGTCAGTCGTAACAGATGTACAACAAACAATAGATGAAAATCTCAAATTGCCATCTGGATACAACATTCAATATGGTGGACAATTTGAAAATCTAGAGAATGCTACACGCAGACTATTAGTAGCTGTACCAATAGCGCTTCTTCTGATATTTGTCTTACTCTTTTTCGCCTTCCGTTCTATACGTGAGACGCTAATCATCTACACTGCTATCCCATTATCTGCCATTGGCGGTATATTGGCTTTATACTTTAGAGGTATGCCATTCAGTATATCAGCCGGAGTTGGTTTCATCGCATTATTCGGTATCGCTGTACTAAATGGCATCGTCCTTATCGAACATTTCAAAGAGCTAAAAAAACAAAACATGGATAAGTCAACGGATTATATCATACAAGGAGCTGTGGATCGTATCCGTCCTGTGCTATTGACAGCAATTGCTGCTGCCTTGGGTTTCTTACCTATGGCTATATCCACTTCAGCTGGAGCAGAAATACAGCGCCCATTAGCTACTGTAGTCATCGGAGGGCTAGTATCCGCAACATTATTAACATTAATTATTTTACCTATTCTATATCTAGTATTTGGACCTAAACGCAAACAAGGCGTTCCTACAATGCTAATCTTACTATCCATTATACTTGGAGGCACCAACAATAATTATGCGCAGCAAGCAATAACATTAGATGATGCAATAGAACAAGGGAAGTCAAATAGTTTTCAATCTAAAATTTCTATCCTTTCGATCGACAAAGAGAAGGCGCAAATAGATGCCATGCAAGAAATAGATAATTATGATTTTTTCTACGCATATGACAGAAATAATATTACAGATAATGGACAAACACTACATGTATTGGGAGCAGGACATACATTCAAAATACCTGGAATCAATAAAAGCATAAAAGACGCTCAATTAGCTAATGTGGCTGTATCTCAACAACAAGCAAAAGTAAACTCATATGAATTAGCCAAGAATGTCACTTTGATATATGAACAGCTACAATATCAATATGCCATCTTAAATATCATCGATAGGATGGACTCCATATACACCGTGTACTATAACTCTGCCAAACGAAGAAATGATCTAGGCGAAACTAATGGTCTAGAATTACTAAGTGCTAGGCAACAAATGGAACAAGCTGAAAGCAGAAAAAGAACTGCCCAGCATAATCTTGAGCTATCTCTACAGAAATTTAGAAGTATGATTAAAAACAATGAAGCTACTGTACTCCAAAGCAACTATTCCACCTGGAATGATGATCCTGACAAAATAATCGATCATCCGCTTATTGACTTGCATAATTCCAAAATAGAATCGAGTAAGAAAAACGAAGAAGTAGCGAAAAAATCTACATTACCTGAACTTAATTTATCATTATTCAATGGCTTTGGTTCATTTAATGAATTGGAATTCTATCCTGGAATAGAGGCGAGCATCTCTATCCCACTAGCTAAAGGGCATCATAAAGCCAAACAAAAAACTATAGAAATTGAAACGCAAATATTGCAAACTCAAAGAGCGCAAATCAACTATCAGTTAAATCAGAATAGGAAAGCAAAATTAGAAAGCAGAAAAAGGATTGCCAAGGCATTGACAGAATACGAGAACACACTTCTACGTACTTCAGATGAATTAATCCGAGCAGCAAATACAGCAAGATCACTTGGTCAAATTGACTACATGGAATTCCTATTATTGACTGCGAATGTATGGGAGTCAAAAATAAACTATATCGCGCTTATCCACGAATACAATCAAACTACTATCTCTTTGAACTATAACAACTAAGTCATATGAACTATATATATACCACCCTATTATCAGCAGTAATCATATTTACAATAGGTTGCACTACAGATAACAAAATATCAATAGAAGCAGAAACAAAGCCGCAGCAATCCACTACCATTATGATTAGTGATCAGCAATTTGAATCTTCAGGAATGCTCAATGGTAAGCTAAGCAAAAAACACTTTGACAAAACTATTATCGTAAATGGAAAAGTCAGCATACCTAGCAAGAGCAAAGCAATTGTCAGTTCGATAATGAGCGGAACCATAGGAGCAATCGACCTTATAGAAGGCCAGTGGATTAACAAAAATCAAGCCTTATTTACAGTGACTAATATAGAGTTGATCGACCTACAAGAAGAGTATCTTATACTACAATCAAAAATGGAATACCTCAGAGAAGAGGAAATACGTAAACAGAAATTAGTAGCCGAAAATCTGATTCCAAAACAAGAACTCCTTTTGTCTCAATCAGAATACCTTGCTAATCAAGCAAAACATAAAACAGTGGCAAAAAAATTGAAAATGTATGGCGTCGACACAAATAACTTATCTATAAATAAATTGAATACATCGCTTACTATTTACTCACCTATCAGTGGCTACGTTTCCAATATTAATGCCTTGAGAGGTCAATTTATCAATCCATCTACTGAGGTACTAACTATTGAAAACAAATCCATGATCTATTTATCACTTAACGTCTTAGAGCGTGATGCTTTACTTATTGACAAAGGACAAAATATAACTTTTAGCGTTACTGGATCTCTTACAAAGTATAATGCAACGGTACATCTTATCTCTCCAAAAGTTAGCGACAAAGGAATGGTGACAGTTCATTGCAAAATTACAGATGTGAAGGATTTAATTCCAGGCATGTATGCCACTGCAGAAATGACATTGGAGAGTTACGAAACTAACGCTCTTCCAGAAAGTGCAGTAGTACAAATAGAAGGAGAAAACAATATACTTATTCTCACATCGGAACTCGAAGCAAAATCAAACTATGAACCCCAAGTCATCGAAGTAGGAGCAAATAAAAACGGTTATCTAGAAATTAAAAATAGTGACCCCTGGTTAGATCAAACCATATTAGTCAAAGGTGGATACTATCTTGTCAACTAAATCAAAAAAATAAAATGCTGAAGGTATCTCATACACCTTCAGCATTTTCTCTGACTGACCTTATTTCTTGTGACAATTCTTCAAATGCAATAATAACATTGTCGCCTTATAAGTCTTGAATATGATTGATCGACTTACTTTTTATATCTATATACTTTCTCCAATCCATCATTAGAATTTAATGATATACCAAGATCCTTTATCAATCCATCTTTCAAACTGTATACCCAACCATGAATGTGGGGAAATTCACCTTTATCCCATTCATCTTGAATCCATGATACTTTGGCTAGATTCCCTACTTGCTCTTGGATGTTAAGTTCTACAAAGCGATCAAACCTAGTCGGCTCATCAGTTATACTATCTAACTCATCTTCATGTGTACGATAGACATCCTTGATGTGCATCAACCAATTGTCTAAGAAGCCGAACTTATCATTTGACATTGCCGCCTGTACTCCTCCACAACCATAGTGACCACATACAATAATGTGCTTCACTTTTAATACTTTCACCGCATAATTAACTACACTAAGTAGATTAGAATCAGTGTGTATTACCATGTTGGCTATATTTCGTTGTACGAAGATAGATCCAGGTAATGCGTTAGTTATCTCTGTAGCAGGCACTCTACTATCAGCACATCCTATCCATAAAAACTGAGGCTTTTGACCATTGGAGAGGACTTCAAAAAAATCTGGAGAATGCTTTAGTGTATTATTAACCCATGCTACATTACCATTTAAGAGATCATTTATTTGCTCAGCCATTGTCATCTATATTTAGTTAAAAGAACTAAACTACAAAATCTAACAAGATGTATCCTGTTTAAATCGATTGTAACCCATGAAATATCATCAGAAAGCAATCTTCTACACAGAAAACCATCTTTAACCCTAATCAATTCATAAGCCAATAGGTCAGAATAGCAGCAAAATAGCCTACCAATGCCAGTCCTGATATTTTTCTCATATACCATATAAAATCAATCTTGAGTATACCCATAATAGCGACACCCGCTGCAGACCCAATAATAAGCGCACTACCACCAGTACCTGCACACAGTGCCAATAATTCCCAAAATGCATGATCCACACCGTAAGTCGACAATGGATACATACCTATTGCACCTGCTACTAATGGTACGTTATCTACTATCGATGAAAATAAACCTACCAGTATATTGATGATGTAAATATCACCAAATGATGAATCTAGATACATTGCTAATGCCGTGAGCTGACCTCCAGTCTGCAGACTCGCTACAGCTAATAGGATACCCAGGAAAAACAATATACTAGGCATATCAATTTTCTGCATCACACTTGCGACTGACAGTTCACTTTTATGTTCCAACGGTTTTTCCTTATGCATGATTTCTGTAATAATCCATAGTACACCTAGACTGAATAAAATACCCATAAAAGGAGGTAAATGTGTTACACTTTTAAACACAGGAACAAATAGCAAACCTGCAACTCCAATGATAAGTATTGCTCTTCTTTCAAATTTAGAAATCGCGATTTCAGAATTAAACTCTGCATCTACTGTTGGACTTGATACGGTTCCTTTTTTATACAAACTCACTATAATAAGTGGCACTATCATGCATACCACACTCGGAATAAAAAGCTCTTGCACTATGTTTCCGCTAGTGACTTGTCCTCCTATCCATAGCATAATAGTGGTTACATCACCAATCGGCGACCATGCTCCACCGGCATTAGCGGAAATAATTACCATCCCTGCAAAAAACCACAACTGCTCTTTATCATCTATAAGCTTCTTAAGCAATGCAGCCATGACTATCGATGTAGTTAGATTATCAAGAATCGCGGATAGAAAGAACGTCACTGTACATATAATCCACAAAAGCTTGACGACACTCTTGGTGGTTATATAATTGGTAATCACTTCGAATCCATCGTGGGCATCAATGAGTTCGACTATAGTCATAGCTCCCATAAGAAAGAAAAGAATCTCCGCTATCTCTCCTACATGAAACAAAAATGACTCTTCAATTTCGTGCTCACCTACCACACCGAGAATCGCTTCTTGGCCTAACACTAAAAACGTCCAACATAAAACTCCAATTAAAACTGCTGGTGCAGCTTTATTAATATGAAGTGGATGCTCAAGTGCTATCGCCAAATAGCCAATAACAAACGCAACAATCATTAGTGTATACATCGCAAATATTTTACTTTAACAATAAACTTGGCTAGCATCACTTCGTTACAAGTAGGACTAGCCGCTTTTCTTACATTAATATATTCTATGCACAAAAGCATGAAACTCTTTATAAACTTCTTCAAAGCGGTTGGAAAATTCCAAATACAATGCTTGATGATATTCCACTTCTCTATCCAAAATAGAAAAACCTGTATCAGGATTACTTTTCAAAATATCCAAATGTCTTTCTTCCATATCAGCACTTTCATTTAATGCTGGCAGCAAATAATCTCTATAATAGACAAAAACATCTTGATACCAATCCAACTTTTTCAAATCCACTTTCTCCCTATCTCGTACTTTTTCAATTTCATTTAAAAATATGGTTACTTGATGCATCATATTACTCAAGTCCAAGATGATCCACTCTTCCTTATTTGAAAGATTCTTAATTCTCCTACTCATGATGATAATTTTAAGTACATAATATTTAATGGAATAAGCATATCACATCCCTTCATGAAACATAGACAAACTCATGACACCTTTACAAACTGAAATTTTTACTGACAGAAATCATCAGTGTATGATTACTCTCACGGCTGCTATTATTAGATTTTACAACATACTGATTCATATAGCCGAATTTGATATTAGAACTCGAATCTATCTTGTAACCGAGACCAAGATATGTCCAATCTTGATCGAAAATGTGGTTACCTACGTCATTGCCAACATTAACAAATACTTCATTAAAAAATGTGAGAAACCATCCATTCTGTGAAGTAGCCAATGCTTTAGATAATGGAATATCTAAAATGAATCTATATCTTAATCTCTGCCTCGATAAAGTATTGCTGATTGACTCTATGTATCGCTGCTCAAACCTATATCTATGACTTAATGCCACTGCTCCCAATGGATTCTTAACTACAGCCTGCAGAGTAAGTCGATGTTCTGTAGTTCTTTGTGCTATCGGTTGTTCGCCATAGGGAAAGGTCACTACCCAATCATATCCAGGCGTCACTGTTAGATTTTTAGAGACCTTATAATTGACACCAAGTCTGAGCAAAGATTGTTGCCAATTCTCTACAAAGTCATGTCTTCTCATCGAATACAAGGTTTGTATACTCGTTTTCTCAGATATGCTATGATTCCCAGAGTATGTCCACCAAGAATGAAACTGATTTACCGTCTGACCATAAGAGACAGAGCAAGCTATAGCGTTTAGGACTATCGTTATTAAAATTATTCTTTTCATAATATTTATATTATACAGTCTTCTGCACTATCACTGCAGGTAGCCGACCTGACTACCTACAGCAATTCATATGTGCAAAAAACAATTTCTACGCTGATCGATAACTACTGACATGATATCCCTTTTCATGAATTCCTAGGAATACTCTTGAGTAAATTCTAAAGACGACCAAACCATCAAGTATCAGATTGAGAGCGGTCAAAATAAGAAGGGAAAATTGATTCTCATGTATATGTCCTAGCATCAAATCTTCTCCTAGAAATGTAGGTGTTATAGGAAACCCTGCTAGTCCTAAACAAGCTAATGCAAATACAAAAGCCAATCTTGGGTATACATAGACATGTCCATGAAATTGATTCAGCGAAGTATCATTCGACTGATTACGCAATCTTAATAATACATAGTATCCTATCGCTCCACAGACAATCACACCACTCAAATACATATGGATCTGACTGTAATCAAACTGTTCATTAAATCCAATAAATAATGTTATAAAAAGCTGACTCAGCAATAGTAAGGTCCAACTAAACAAGGCTGACAATCTTTCTACAAAAGACCTTAATATCAATACTAATGCAACTACTGCAAAAAACACTGGAGAATAAGATAATATTCCACTATTCAATAACAAGTCCTGATGATATACTCCATATAGACCGACAAAGAAAAGCGGCAAGAAAATAGCACCTGTCAATTTCGGTGTTAAAAATGAAAAGAAATTTCCAATCTTTTTCAATGGATTCCACAACCAGTTGCGCATCCAAGTATCTAAGTTAAATTCTTTAATAGACAAGGTATATAAGGTCAACTTTAACTTATCTAATAAGGTATTCGAATTTTGACTTTTAGGTCTCTCAAAATGAAAGAACTGGTCATGAACTCTATAACTAAGAACTGAAGGAGAAACTAATAACTGATAGCTACGCAAAAATGCGTGCGTCACTAAGTGAACCATAGCGAATATATGCCAGCCCAACCCTACTTCAATAAACATGATACCTATTTGTGCGATAGCAGAATAAGCAATCTGAGTCTTGATCGATGACTGTACTTTAGCTACATAACTCGATAAGATTGTAGTGATCAATCCCACGCCAATAACTATTCCTGAGAAAATTAGATTTCCTTCCCACAGCGGCGATGTTCTGATTAATAGAAAAACTCCGATATGAACAGAAAGAGATCCATAGAATATTGCACTAGATGTAGTCGGTCCTTCCATAGCTCGAGGCAACCAAGAACTAAATGGAAACTGTGCTGACTTGACCATAGCTGCAACTAAAAACAATATGGGAATAAGTAGAGTATAAAACTCATTACTCATAACATGGTTAGCTGTGGACTCCAATCCCTGTAGTTCGTTAAAATTAATACTATGTGAATAATAATGGTGCGAAACCCATATCGCAAGTAGTAAAGCGATATCTGCTAATCTGTATAATGAGACAACTTTCAATGCATTCTTTACTGGCAAATATCTATCACGATAAAATCCAATAAGGAAAAATGATGTGACTCCAATAATTTCCCAACCGATAAATAAGGTCTCAATATTACCTGCACAAACTATGACGATTAGTCCTAAATAAAAGGCCGTAAGATTTGTAAAAAACCTTTTGTAATATTTCTCTCTATGCATGTAAAATTTACTAAAAAATGCAATGAGAAAAACCAATATGTTGGTCAAAAATAAATAAGTAAAGGAATAACCGTCCACAAAGAAATTGATTGAAAATTCAGTCTCTGCCGCATGATAGAGGGTCAGTCCTTTAATAAATTGTGGATCTGCATGATTAGCTAGGAAATTTCCAAAAAGGCCAATCATGGCGACGAAACTTATTCCCAATCCAATAATCTTGGACCAAAAAATAATTGCTTCTTCTTTATTGTCCACCAAGAAGCCTACTAAGAGACTTATGATGGGTGCTAGAAACATAAGATATATTATAGAATTCATGTTTTAGTGATTTTCGTATACGTGAACAGGCATATTCTCTTTAGTAGCATCTAGAATATCATTCGTTACCATCTCAGGCGCTTCGGCAATATGCTTTTTGATATTAGTCGTTCTGACATTGATTTTCTTAATCGTATCATAAGGCTCAAACCTTCCATTATTATAATAGTACAATTCGTTAGTATCAGGCGAAAGCACTACTAAGTGTAGCCATCCATCTTCAAACCAAGACTTCATAGAAGGCGTACTTTCAAGAATACCATTGACTACTTCTGGAAAATGCTCTATCATCATTAGTAATCTCACCGGATCATGATTTTCGACCATTTGCAAAGGCAGCCCAGGCCGTAGATCACCATCACTACTATTGGCTACTCCGATAAGGCCCATGACATTATGTGGTAGTTTTGTACCTGCACCCATTTTTTCTAGGTCCATTCTCGAGAAATAATATTCCAGATTGATACCACCACAAACTGCTGGTAGCGGAGCGAGAACATTGGCTAATACTGACCCATCCAAATCTTGTCGATAATCATAAGATTGCAAAAATGCTCTTCGATCCAAAAACAATCCTTTGATCTTGTCTCTACCACCTACATAACAAAGTGCATTAGATCCATGCCCTAATTCAGGTCTAGGTTCGAAATAAGAAACGGACCTATGCTTGATGGCTTGGCGAACATGCTTTACTCCTTTCTTAATATCAATCGAAGCAAATCTTCTCGCTCTCTCCACTGCATTATCATCCAGCGCAATTTCTATTTTCTTTACATTGTCTTTATGGATCGCCAGATTAACTTCCGTAAGAATATCAACATCATAAAATGCTACTTCATCACTCGCCGTGTCATGCATCCCTCCCAAAAATTGAGTGCTATTAGGGATTTTCAAACCACGATCTGATAACAAGCCTCTCACAATAGCATGGTTAGCCATATACGCATAGACTCTTGCATTAATAGATCCTGGTCGACCACTACAAGCTCCACAATCATGTGCTCCATGATGGGGATTATTAGCACTACTACTACCATGCGCCATGATATACACTACTGGAGAAAATGTCTCCGTCAATCCCATCCCTCTAAGAATATCATAAACAATATCTACCATTTCTGAAATAGTGTAACCAAGCTGTAATCCATTTTCTACTTCCGAAGTATCTGTACATTCTACTTTAAGTTTTCCTGCTATGTTCATATGTGCAAAAGCATCAGAAATATCAGCTTGCATCTCAGGCTTAAACAAATCCTTGATCAATCTAAAAGCAGACCATATCCCTAGACTAAGTGCTACAAAAAATCCTTTGAATAATGTGTGTGAATTCTTCGTATGAATAATTGACTTGCCGCGATGGTTAGGTACTTCTATTTCCTTGATAAGATGTTTTGGCGTAATCGCCACAGGACAATTTTTCTCGTAAAACTGTCCTCCAAAGGGTTGAAAATATATAGCCGCTCCAAAATAGCCAGGCGCGCCATATGTTTCACAGTCTGGATCCACTAATTCTAAATGTCTTCTAAAAGAACACTCTCTATCATCTACGCAATGAACCGTTTGAAAAGTTGGATTTTTTCGAATGGGCTTTAACTCTTGCTTAGCCGAAAATTGAAGTCCTGCTAAAACTTCATCATAATAATCCCACTCAAAAGCTTCTTGCCACAGCTGAAGTACTTCTTCCAGTTCTGTAAGTGTATGCTTTGCCCAATAATCTATTGGTGGAATAGTAATATCCCAAGCGAGTGGTTTCCAGTAAGCACCTAACTTTTTATCTAATGCATCTATCTCAAGTAGCAACTCCAAAATGATAAAATCTTTAAGTTCTATCTTCTTACTATAAAGTAAAGTATTGGGATTATGCTCAATAGCATTTACCAATCCACTCCATCCTTTGTGGCTAAATTGTTGGTCCAAGATATACCCTTCAAAATACTCTTCCTTACCCACAAGAATATCAAGTAGCTTATGTATACTCAAATCCTCACTATGCAAAAGTTGCTTGGCACGAGCAGTCTTAAAGAAACTCGCATAGCTATTTTTATCAAGTCTCTTTATTGCATTTATCAGGCCTTCATCTTCAAAAGGGAAATGCCACAAGGCAATACCTTGATCTAGATAACTATTTATAATTCTAAATAGAAGCGGTTGGACCATGTTTTGAATATCTACTTTATAGACAGATTTCCAATGCGCTCTTATGCGACCTATGCGAGGATTAAAAGGATGATCATAAGAACCAGATAACATCTTCTGCTTCCAAGAAATCAAATCTGAAGGACCTTTGATACGATCTATTACTGACTCGATCACCGACTCTTTGATTCTACCTTGCTGATGAAGCTTGCGATACTCATTCATATTGAAGGTCACTACAATACCGAATGTATCACATGCATTAAAAATACCATCAAAGAATGGCTGATCTTGAAAGGAATGCAAAGAATTATGATGCACAAAATCTTTCAATGCCAACTGACCCGGCAAATAGTGTCCGAGTTGATGGAGTATATGACTCTCATCAAATTTATGTTGTTTCATTATCTGTATTTTAATCTACTAATGAGTTACGCTTTGGCTTTTCGAGCTGCAAGTGGATGTGATGAAAGTGGCTTCAAGCGATCTAGACCTGTAATGGTCACATCCCCTCCAGTCTGCGCATAGTCTGTCTGAAAACTTCTTAGATTGTCCATAAAAGAATGATCTACCAACCTAGTACTTTCAGCAAATTCGATATGAATAGACTTACCATCCGGTACGGCATCCAACATTCGCTTAATACCTATATAGTTGGAAAAAAGTGCTGCATTATGAATGGATAAGTAGTAGTCATCTCCTTCTTCATGATATTCCATCGGTGCCTTGAAAAGTGACTTCATCGGTGCACCTCTCACCACGTGAATAATAAGTTTGACTAAGATACCTGCCGCAATACCCAAAAGAAGATCTTCGAATAATGTCACAAATATGGTAACCAAAAATATTAGCAATTGCTCCCAACCTATTTTGTAAGTATGTATAAATTCTTTAGGGTGCGCAAGATTGATTCCTACCGCTATAAGCATGGCTGCTAGCGCCGCATTGGGTATCATCTCTAACACTGGGTATAATGCAGCGGCAAATACAAATAAAAATACACCGTGAAAAAAGTTAGCCCATCTAGTGCGAGCACCGCTTTTAACATTGGCAGAACTTCTAGCTACTTCGGATATCATTGGGATACCACCAAGTAAGGCAGCAAAAGTATTACCTATACCAATCGCTATCAAATCCTTATTGGGATCAGACCATCTTTTATACGGATCCATAATATCAATTGCCTTCACGGTCAGTAGACTTTCGAGACTACCTACTAAAGCAAACATTATTACAAACTTTATAAATATACCAGATTGAGATACGCCTGAAAAGTCAGCGTTAAAAGCAATACTCTCTAGGATATTACCTACCTGCAATAATGCATAAGCAGGCTCTTCAGTATCGAAATGCATATACAGTTGTGCTGGTATAGCAAATATCAACACCAACAAAGGCGCTGGCATCATCTTCATGTACTTGTTTTTTACCTTAGGCCATAGTAGCATAATCAACAAACTGACAACACCTATAAATGAGGCTCTAGGATCCAACTCTTGTATAAAATGAGGAACCTCACCTAATAACGCTATAGGACCAAGTCCCTTAGCCATCAAAGGATTATCATTAAGCATTACAGGTATTTGCTTGGCGATGATGATCAATCCAATCGCGGCTAACATACCATGAATAGCAGATAATGGAAAAAAATCAACAAACTTACCTAGCTTCAAAACACCAAATAAAATCTGTACTAAACCAGCTACTACCATAGCACCTGCTGCGAGTTTCCATCCTTCTACGCCACCCCCAAATTCTGCCACTGCACCAGCGATAATTACGATTAGCCCTGCTGCAGGTCCTTTGATCGAAAGTTTACATCCTGTAATAAAGGTGATCAAAAGTCCACCTACTATAGCAGATATCAATCCCATCATTGGAGGTACGTCTGCTGCCTTAGCTATTCCTAATGATAGCGGCAAGGCTAACAGGAACACAACAAATCCAGAAGTAAGGTCAGCAGTAAAATTGTCTTTGAGTCCAGCCAGCCAGTCACGCGGCGGCGCCATCTGAGGAACCTCAGCTGTATTATTATTATTTTTCATGTAGTCATTTTATTAGTAAGAAGTAAATCTTAGGCACACAGCCTCAGTGGGTTATGTACATAACAATTCAATTAAGGAGCTCGTGTAGAGACCCTTGAAATAACAAATGAAAATTAACAGTAGACTTTAAGGTTCTGAAAGAGAATATATCTCTTGGAAGGTTGTACTTGTTTGAGTTTTGTCCTGAGATTGGACTTGACTTGAATATTAGAAAATCTAGACGCTAGGACTCTCGTTCCCAAGCCAAATTCCAAATTATACTTATTGCATTCTTCCTCTTGTGGTTCTAAATCGTTTGAATCTTCCGAATCGTTTTGTTCTTCGGAGCTATCATTTTCGAATAAAAAATGTAACAATGAATGGTTGCTCTTCTCAAAATTAGAAACTGCAACAACTGATTCACTACTTAACAGACTTGATGGTAGCTGAATGCTACCACAAACAACACCAAGTGTTGCCAAAGAAATTAAAAGTATGTGAATAAATTTCATCAAGATATTTACTAACAATTGTAGAAAAAACAAAACTAGATAAAAAGCACATAACTTAGCGACTTAATTTGTAAAGGTAATGTTAACAGAAAAACAACACGCCCCTTTTACTAAATACTAACTCATGGAAAACGGATTGGACAACTACTTAAGCAACCACTATATACATAGAAGCAATTGGTTACGAGCTGCAGTATTAGGCGCAAATGATGGAATATTATCTACTGCTAGTATAGCAATAGGTGTTGCTGCTGCAAGTGAAATCAGAGACCCTATTGTACTGGCTACCTTAGCAGGGTTAGTCGCTGGTGCATTATCGATGGCTGCAGGAGAGTATGTATCTGTAAGCTCACAGACTGATATTGAGAGTGCTGATATCCAACGTGAAAAGCAAGAGTTAATTGACGATCCTGAAATGGAACTCCTAATGCTCGCAAGAATCTATGAAAAGCGAGGACTAAAAAAGGAGACTGCTTTACAAGTAGCTAAAGAATTTACAGAACACGATGCACTAGGTGCTCATGTGCGAGATGAGTTAGGTATCAACGAGATAAGTCAAGCCAATCCTATCCAAGCGGCGATCGCTTCAGGCGCAGCTTTTACTGGAGGAGGGAGTTTGCCATTCATTGTTGTACTCTTAGCACCACTCACTGGGATGGAGTATTACTTATATGTATTTGCTACCCTATTCCTGATTATACTAGGAGCCATTGCAGCCAAGGCAGGAGGATCAAGTATCCTAAAAGCAGTGGCAAGAATTACGTTCTGGGGTACGGTCGCTATGGGGCTTACAGCATTTGTGGGGTACTTATTTGGTGTCAATGTGGGCTAGATCAAAAATATAAAATGGATAGCATAACACAAGCTGTACTAGGTGCGGCAATAGGAAAAACCTGTCTAGGAAATAAGTTGGGAAATAAGTCTATGGTACTAGGTGCTGCTGTAGCAACCTTGCCTGACTTGGATATAATTGCTTTACCATTTCTTGAACCGCTTGAGAGGTTGAGTATGCATCGTGGATATAGTCACTCCATTCTCGTCAGTTTGATATTGGCTGTAATACTTGCTTATCTTCTAAGAAGAATAAAAATTTCGAAGGAGATTCCGTTAAATAGATTACTAACTTTCTGTTGGGTCACCCTCTTTACACATATCCTACTCGATGGATTTACTTCTTACGGAACATTACTCTTTTTACCTTTTTCTGATTTTAGATTTGGATTTGATTCTATCAATGTCGTAGATCCTATTTACACTCTGCCACTGTTAATTGGATTAATACTAAGTAGTAAGAGAAACGAAAAATCAATATTAACAAAACATAGTAATGAAATAGGAATCGCCCTAAGTAGCCTTTATCTAGTAGCCACTCTTGTGATCAAAAACAATGTGAATCAAAAATTTGAAGAAGCATTAACAAATCAAAACATCCACTATACCAACATCCATTCTCAGCCAGTAGGTATTGCTTCGCTGCATTGGTACGGTCTAGGTCGCACACCAGAGGGATATTACATGGGTGGTTACTCTTATACAGATGGAAAGGATATCCAACTTTCTTTCTTCCCTTCTGCTGACTCATTAATGACAGACCTCGATGCGTACACCATAGATAGGATGAAGTGGTTTGCCAAGGATTTTTATCATGTTGTCGAACAAGGTGATTCTCTCTTTTTTTACAATATGCAAGTAGACATGCAAGGCATTTACGATCTCGGACAAAGA
>CALKJD010000017.1 GCA_937995755.1 uncultured Saprospiraceae bacterium
ATTTAGGAATCAATGCAACTGATCAATTGAAAATTAAAGCATTCGGGTCTGTTGGAAAATGGGATGTAGTAGGAGATAGAGATGTACAGCTTTATGATGGACTAGATGCTAATAACTTAGAAAGAAGTTATGTTTCTACAGGTGATGACGTTAAAGTAGGAGGAGCACCGCAAACTTCTTTCGGAGTTGGAGCAAGATATCAATTTACTAATCACTTCGCAGCAGAGGCTAATTACTTCGGTTACCAAAGGCTATATGCAAGTAACGGAGGTATCGAGCTTCCAAGTTATAACTTAGTTGATTTAAACCTTTCTTATGTTGTACCAATGGAAGATGGTAATGTACTTAGATTAGGTGCTAACATCTATAATGTATTCAATGAATTATACATTAGCCAGGCAAGATCATCAAACGAAGCTGATGCTGATGCTAAAAACAACTGGAACGGAATCAATAAAAGTAATTCTGTAACATTTGGTAAGACTAGAACGTGGAACTTATCTATGAAGTATTCTTTCTAGTATTCTGAAAATACGATAATATTTAAAGGCCTGACAACTGCAAAAGTTGTCAGGTTTTTTTTTGCTTTAGAATGAAATGATTAAATTCAGCATTGCGTAGTAATAACATTATAGCTACGTGAGTAATTTTCCAAACTTCTAACCCAACCTAATATGAAAAAATGTCTACCCATTCTCTTATTTCTTCTAATGACAGTCTTTGCTTCTGCTCAGATCGTAATCAATGAAATAAGCTATGATCCACCAGAATCTGATCAAGATAGTCTGGAGTACATCGAGCTACATAATCTTGGCGCTACTTCGGTAGATCTATCTGGATATAAATTTACTTCAGGAGTAAATCTGACATTTGACAATGATATATTTATTGAGCCAAATGGATACCTGGTCGTGTGTGAGAGTCCGAGAGCCATGATGACTGTATTTGGTGTAGAGGGTCTGATTTGGGATGGCGCTTTGGGAAATGGTGGAGAAGCCATTGCTCTTAAAGACGCATCTGGTGTCATGGTAGATTCTCTAACTTATGATGATAACGCACCTTGGCCTGGTAAAGACGAAGGAACTGACGGTCGTGGAGCATCTATAGAATTATGTGATGCCACGAGCGATAATGAAGATGGGAGTAGCTGGAGAGCCGCAACTAACGATACAGGAATGATGATTAATGGATCTGCAGTATTGGGCACACCTGGCGCTGCTAACACTGTATCTTGCTTAGTACCTGCGGATCATACCGTAAATGCTATGGGATTTCTATTTACACCTGCAGATATAACAATACAGATAGGAGAGACCGTAAGATGGGAAAACACAGGAGGAAACCATAATGTAAATGGTGGCTTAGATGTATATCCTAATAATCCAGAAGGAATATTTAGTGGTGCTCCAGCAGCAGCACCTTGGACATGGGACTACACATTTACGCTTCCAGGTGTTTATGATTACCACTGCGATCTTCACTTAGGAGCTAATATGGTAGGTACTGTTACTGTCGAAGGAGAGGTAGAGCCGCCATTACCATTGGTGATTACTGAGATTATGTACAATGATCCAGGAACAGAAGATTCATTAGAATTTGTAGAACTGTTGAATGTTGGAATGGAAACTATCAATTTGGAAGGGCTTACTTTCAGAAGTGGTTTGACACACACTTTCGCGGCTCAAGAATTAGCAGCTGGAGAGTTTGTTGTAGTATCTAAATATCCAGATGTATTGATGAGTAGATTAGGAGTCGCATCAATTGCATGGACGGAAGGCGCATTGGCCAACGGCGGAGAACTACTAGAAATAGTAAATGCTGATGGTGTGCGTATAGATGCTGTGATGTATGACGATGAAGGTGACTGGAGCGAACAAGCTGATGGTCTAGGAAGCTCATTAGTATTATGCGACGCAGCCAGCAATAATAACGAAGCGAGTAGTTGGAGCGTATCTTCATACGCTACCGACATAACCGTGGATGGAGTAGATATCTTTGCCAATCCTGGAGCACAAAATAGATGTCTATATGATGTAGCGACAGTATCAGAATTAAATAGTGATGGAGGAGTAGTCTTTCAAGGTGATGTAAGAATCTTAGGTAGAGCATTAGGTGTTAACCTTAATTCAGGTGGACTACAGTTTACACTTACAGACCTACAAGGTGATGGAATAGCCCTGTATAGTGAAAATAATAACTTCGGATACGATGAGGTGAAAGAAGGAGATTTAATGTATGTAGAAGGATCTGTTGGTCAATTTAATGGGTTAGCTCAGATCAATCTTGATGGATTAGATTTCGTATCTACTGATGGCCCTACACCAATGGCGACTGTAGTTACATCTCTTGGAGAAGATACAGAATCTCAGCTGGTAACTTTAGTTAATATGCATGTAGTTAATCCTAATGAATGGACTGGATTGACGTCTGGCTTTAATGTGAGAATTACAGATGGTAGTACTGATACTTTTGCTATCAGAATAGATAATGATGTTGATCTTTATAGTAAAGGATACCCACAAGGTACTTTTGATGTAACAGGAATAGGAGGACAATTCGACAATAGTGCACCTCGTGATGATGGATACCAACTATTACCTCGGTACACTGCAGATATAAGTCCTTATGACGAATTTATCGAAGAATTTCCTGAATTTGATATTCCTACCATCACTACTGTAAATACAGTTGGCGTTGCGGATAGCCTTGGTAAGAAAGTGACACTCGCTGGTATTGCTCATGGTATCAATTGGAGACCATCTGGACTTCAGTTTTGGATCATAGATGATAACAATAATGGGATCCAAGTATTCAGTGATGAAGATGATCTAGGATACACAATGAAAGAAGGTGATAGACTTACTGTAAAAGGTACTATTGATCAATTTAATGGACAGACTCAGATTGTTCTTGCTGAAATCAACGTAGAAAGTGAAGGAGGAGCATTGGTGACACCACTCGATTTAAGTACTACATCTGGCATGCTGGATGAAAGTTTAGAATCTAAGTATGTAACTACTGCAGGTGATCCATATACGGTAGTTGATGCTTCTCAATGGAAAGGTGATGGATCGTCATTTGCTTTTGATGTGGCTAACGATATAGCTGCGTTTACGGTATTTGTAGATGCCGATACAGAGTTTGCTAATATGCTCACTCCTCCAGGTGATGTATTAGCGATCACAGGTATAGTAGGGCAGAGTGATAATTCAGAGCCAATGGATAGCGGATACGCTATTTGGGTAAGATATGATTCTGATCTTACTGTAGTCAACGATGTAATCAATACTGATAAATCTGACTTAGTAAAGCTATACCCTAATCCATCAAACGGAGTACTGCACTTAGATACAGATTTAGATATCAATAAAATAGAAGTGTTGGACTATACAGGAAAACAACTGCAATTAATTACAGTCCAATCTAATCAAGTAGATATTTCTAACCTTGTAAATGGATCTTATTTCTTAAGAATACATTCTGGTGATGATCAATTTATCCATAGGTTTGTGAAAATGTAATAAAAAGCCTTAGGGCCTATAATAATATAAAGCTGCCTTTCGTCATTTGATGAAAGGCAGCTTTTTTATTAGGGTAGTTTTAATTGATTCTTGGCTTATGTTTTATGTGTGTTATATATCGATAGAAATCTAGAATCAGAAGGGTAGAAGTGTCAATGAGATTTAGAGGTATATCAATAAAAAAGCCACTCCAAAAGAGTAGCTTTTTTTATTCGAGATATATTAGTAATGATTACTTTTTACTATCATCATCGCTTACTGCATCATTAAAAAACTCGCTGCCTTCAAATCCTAGATTAAGTTTTGAAAGGTCGGAGAACAAAATCTCTCCAGCTAATATAAAATGAATATTAAGATCATTAGTGAATACATGTGCGTAGATCTCTTCTATAAACTCATCATTCTCTCTTGTATAAAGCTTCAATTTACCTTTTTTATCTTTGACATTGACTAATAGGTCGAAGCCTTGACTGTTGAGAGAGTTTTGAATATCTAACTTGTGTTTTTCTTTTACATCTGTGCCATTGCTGAACACAAGCACATCTAGTAATTCTATTTTGCTTTCGATTTTCATGTCACCTTCACTTAGCATCTTGGTGAGATCGCCATTGAGGTTGACATTCATTACGTTTTCATCATTTTTGTACTTGCGTAGTACATGTCCAATTTTCTTTTGAGCCGATAGACTCATTACACTTACGCTGAATATAAATAGGAGAATTAGCTTTTTCATTTTCTATGATTTATTAGGTTATTGAACTTAATGGTTTTTTCAATTTTTATTTTTATTTCTTTCATCATTCCAAGAAATTTGTGCTTTTTGGAGTTGGTCCATTGATAGATTAGAATCAATGTGTGCGATTACAAATTCATCATCACTCGAGGCTAAGACTAATAGATTTTTTACTATGTCTTTATCCTGTTTCACCATTACATTTACGATCTTCCCATTGTCTCTTACTGTGACATATTCTTCATACTTATTACCTTTGGCGGATATGATTAGATCTTTAATAGCTTTGGTAGGTACGACACCTTCTTTAGCCACTAATACTCTAACTTTGCCTAAGCTTTTTGCTATTAGTTTTAGTCCGGCTTGATCACTTTCGTCGCCAAGATCTTTAAATGCTGCGGAAGTGCCTCCTCTCACTAACCATCCAGGAATAGTCATCGACATCGTATGGTTTTCTTGGTTGTACTCATCTATAAATGAATGTACAGGTGACCTTGAGCATGACGATATCAATACTATGCTGAGTAGTATAAATAGATTTTTCATAATGATGATTTCTAATACGGCGATTTGTAATCAGCAACTGCAGCTCAAATATGGTATTCGCCGCAGTGCAAGGTTGTGTTTGTAAGAGATTGATGCTCTATTTTTCTTTAAGCTTACTCAGGTGTTCTGCACCATCGATATCAAGCTTCGCTGCGAGATTCGCTATTTTGTCTAAGTCTAGTTTTCCAACAAAACTGAGCATGATAAATTCTTCTTCTCCGCCAACAAGTAATAAAAGCTCTTCTATGACATTACCAGAATCTTTTGTAAGGAATTGGATTTTTTGACCATCATCTCTAGCCTGTAGAAGGATCTCATACGAGCCTGTATTGATTCGCTTAGTAGCTTCTTTATATTTAGCAAGACTATTGACTTCAGTACGAAGGATGCGCAAAGCTTTGAGGTCCTTAATTACCTCTTGTAATTCTTTCATCTCTCCTTCGGTACCCTCCGCTACTTTACTCACCATACGGAAAGCCTTTGGGCTCACGTATACCATTGAGAAGTTTTCGTCGTCTTGATAATCTTCGAAAAATTTATCTATTGCATTGTTTTGTGCAGTCGCAGCCATTGCCATAAAAGCAACAATGAATAGTGTGATATAATGTTTCATGTTTGTGTATTTAATAATAAGTGTTGTAAAGTGTTGAAGTGATTTATAACTACGAGTGCTATTTCACTTTGTTCGTTAGTTGGCTATTTATATGGGTTGCAGTCTAGTTGACCACATTTATTTTATCTAAATTTTGTATTCCTGAGTTGATATTCTTTCCATTCTTTTTCAATTTACCTGATAGGAATGCGAGAGCTTCTTTTGTTACTTTTAAAGCTTCTTCAGAATCATCAGAGCCATCTAGTATTATGATGTTAGAAGCCATTTTGGGTATGTCGCTGTCTATGTCAGAATCTTGATTCATCACGATGACCGCTGTCATTACTATAGCAAATACTGCTGCTACTGCCATGATGAATTTTCTAAGTTGAAACACTTTGGCTCCATAAGAAGGCTTAGGCTCAGTATCTTTGGATGCTTCTCCAGTAGGCGCTTCAGATAGGCTGGCCTTAAGTACCTCAGAGAGATCCTTATTGTACCCTTCATCTTGTTGCATTGTAAATAATCCAAACATCGGAGCAAAAGCTTTATGCTCATCGGCGATATCTCCTTTAGCGAAGTAAGATCTGATCTCTTGCTCCTCTTGTAGGGTAGATTCTCCTTCCCAATATTTGTCTAGTATTTGATTGATATGTGTGTTCATTATATCTATCTATGTAATTATTGTTAATATTCTATTTTTGTTAATCTGCTCCTCAATGTCTTTCTCGCTCTATGTAGATTTACTTTTACTTGATCTACAGATAATCCAGTCATATCACTTATCTCTTTGTAAGTATATCCTTCTACATCTCTCAGATGCATTACACTTCTTTGGTTTTCTGGCAGTTCGTTGAGCATTGCCATCACATTGCTGAGTGCATCTTTTTGCTCTAGTGCTACTGCAGGACTAGCATTGTTATCAGTGATATGGTAAAAGTCTTCTATGTTACTAGTGCTCTTGCTTTTGCGACTTCGTATCTTGTCAATACTAAGATTTCTTGTCACAGTCATGCACCAAGCCTCTTTATTGTCGATTTCTACAAATTGATCTTTCTTCTTCCATACACGTACAAGCACCTCTTGGATCACATCCTCGGCATCGAAGCTATTGCCAACCATGCTTTTCGCAAAGCGGAACAACTTATCTTTATATGGTAAAACTAGATCCATGACTTCTTTTATCTGCATTTCGTTGTATTGACGTGAGGAGTATTAAGTTTGTTACAGATAATTATGTTTATATCGTATTATGAAGACTATTTTGCTGCATTACCCATGGAATAGAGCATTTAGCATCAAATCATGGCATAAACTTAAGGTTAATACTGATTACTATTGAGCATGTAGACCAAAAAAATAGCACTACATCAAATAGTTATCTCGATTGTGAGAACATGATTATGTCAATACTTCATCAGAATTGGTGTGACAAATCATATTATCTTCTTAAAATTACAATCAATAGATCGATATCAAGTAGCTTTGATCGTTATATCTAGCGTAAAGTAAACCCATAGTATTTGAAGAAAATAGATAAACTTGTTTCTGGGAGTTTCGTAGGTCCTTATTTGCTGTCGTTTTTCGTAGCAGAGTTTGTACTTATTATGATGTTTCTGTGGAAGTATATAGATGAGATACTTGGCAAGGGTTTCACTATGTTTGACATACTAGAGCTCCTGTTCTACTATGGTGTGACTATCATACCTATGGCGGTGCCCATTACGATTCTGATATCTTCGGTTATGGTATTTGGAGATATGTCAGAGAAGCATGAGTTGGCTAGTCTAAAGTCAGCAGGGGTTTCCTTGTTTAGGATTATGCGTCCTGCAATGTATATAGCATTGGGGACGGCGATCTTTTCGATTTTTGCTTCTAATTATCTTAAGCCTAGAGCTAACTACTTGTTTCTCAAGAGATTCACTGCATTGCGTAAGCAAAAGCCGGCAATGACTATCGAAGAAGGTATATTTAATAAGGATTTTAAAGGATTTGCAATTAGAGTAGACTCTAAAGGCGATGATGATAAGACGATCAATGATGTACTCATATACGACCATACTGATAATGATAAAACTAAAATCAGTCTTATAAAATCTCAGTCAGGTAAGATGTACACCAGTGATGATGGAGGTTACTTTGTTATGAACCTCCAAGATGGATACCAGTATCGTGAGTTGGCGTCTAACTATGGAAAAGGATCCGATAGTAAGTCCAAATATCCATTTATGAGGACTAAGTTTGATACTTGGAGTAAGGTGTTTGATATGAGTGAGTTTGAATTTGATGCCAACTCCGCCAATGTCAACCCTAACAAGGAGGATATGCTGACCACACCCCAATTGTTGACAGCTATAGATTCTGTAAAGGCTGAATCTAATGAAGTGCAACTTAAGCTGTTGTCTAACTTTGAAGATATACTTGATATCTATGCAGTCGATGAATACAAGCAAACTCAGGAACAAATAAAAGAGGATAGAGATCTTGCTCTGCTTCTAGATGAAGAAGACTCCACTGTGTCAAAAGATAGTTCGAAAGTCGCTCAGGACAATCAAAAAGTCTTGGAGATGAAAGAACGGTTTAGTAAGAAAAAGAAGGCCGTCAACAACATTAATAGTAAGAACAAAACTAAAATTAACTATTTATCTGATGTAAGCACATTGGATAGCATTACATCATTACTCGATATAGTAGTGCCAGCTAAGAAGAAAGAGATAATTAAGCAAGCAGCAAGTAAAGCCAATAGTAGAAAAGATGAAGTCAATTCTTTCGTGTCCCAGATAAATCAATTGCGAAAAAAGCAAAAAAAGTATCGATTGAGATTACATCAATCCTATAGCTGGGCGGTAATTTGTATTATATTTTTATTTATTGGTGCACCGCTAGGTAGTATCATTCGCAAAGGTGGCTATGGATATCCATTGCTCGTGGCTATACTATTCTATATGGTATTTATGATTATGACTATCATGGGGCAAAAGCTCAATCGAAATGAGTCGCTCGGTCCTGAATTGGCTGCTTGGATGCCATGTATTATATTAGCACCTGTAGCTATGTGGTTGACTATCAAAGCCATGAGAGATTCTAAGTTTGTGGGTGTAGGTGCTCTAGTCGGTTGGATCAAGGGGCGTTTTTCCAAAGTAGAATCTTAGTACGCTTCAAAAAAAAAGTTTTCTTTTGATCAGTAATGATGCGATAACTAAAATACTCGTATATCTTCGTCGCAGATTTAGGTTGATAGGTAGTAAAGCACTACTGATCATTAAAAAGGGAATCCGATTAAAATTCGGAGCTTTCCTCGAAGCTGTAAATCCATATAAGGTTTTGATCAAATCAATACAATACCACTGATAGAAATATTTCTGTTGGGAAGGTAGATCAAAACTTGGATAAGCCAGAATACCTGCCAAATCTACATAAACTGGAAGTCTTCGAAGGAAAGATGGGCAGGTACGTATTTCTCTAGGTGATAGCCTAAGAGAGTCTATATGCATCTATCTTATATTTTCATCAACTTTCATTTTCGGTAACTAATACTGTTTGTTTTTCGAATGGTAATAAAATACTTTTGAAGGTACATATTGATTAGATGGATAGTCATATTACAGGTGTTATTACATGGTAGCCTTTGTGCTCAGCAGGATAGCATAGATCTCATGCAAGCTATTGGTCCAGAAGTAAGTATCGAAGGTGCGATATCTGCACATACCTTACTGGCCGCAAGACCTTCTGATCACAGTGCTGCGGATCTACTCGCTACGCATAGCGGTATACAAATACAGTCTCAAGGTAGTCCATACTTGCGTACCGCGCTATATCGTGGACAGTCTGCTAGGCACATGGCGATCTTATGGGAAGGTGTTAATATTCAAAACAGCTTTAATGGTACTTACGATTTAGGGTTGATACCTACGACTATGTTTGATCGTAGTAAGTGGTATGATGGTGGACATAGTGCAGCCGTCGGTACTGCCGCTATGTCCGGCGCACTAGTACTAGATAGAAATAATAATAGACCATTCGTCTCTGCAGGAATTCTGTATAGCGATATGAGCAACCGAAGATTAAACTTAGACTTGCATCATCAAGTTGGTCGATACTCTCAATCGATACAAGCTAATTTTATTAATAATGAAAATACTTTTCGATACCAATCAAGAGATGAAGTACTGAGAAGAAAAAATAGTGAACACAGTCAATTAGATCTTTCTTACCAAGCGCATATGCAATGGTCCAAGGATATGCGTACAAAAATCAACTATTGGTATCAAGATGTTGATCGAATGCTTGCGCCCTCCGTCATAGCGACTAATTTAGCAGGACAAGTCGATCGCAATCACCGAATTTCATTAGGGCATGATTGGCAATATTCACCCAAAGTATATTGGTCTACTAAGTTGGCTTATATGAATGAGTATTTGGCTTATAGACAACCAGGTATCGAAAGTATTGCCAATAGTGATATTGTTAATTTTAATACTAAGGTGAAAGTGGAGGGGCGGATAGATCATACTATTGGAGTAGCGATTAGATATGAAGACGGTGAATTAGTAGATACGATCAGTCCTTTGTTTAAATCGTTTTATCCAGATCGCACCACATCGGCTATCTACTATAATGGTACGCTCAAAGCTGATAAAACCACTGTAAGCTTATCACTTCGCCAAGAAGCAATAGATGATGATATACAATCGCCAACTGGACAGATAGCAATTAAATATGAGTCGTCAGATCAAGTTAGTTATGCATTACATCTAGGTAGGCATTACAGTTATCCAGGATTCAATGATTTGTATTGGCCTAGCGGTGGCAATTCAAATCTCATCGCCGAGAAATCTTGGCAAGTAGAAGGAAAGCTCACTTTGTATGGATGGAATGTAAATCTGTATCATATCAGGACCACGGATAAGATATTATGGGCGCCCAATACGCAAGGGGTTTGGACTCCAGAAAACATTGCGAGTACAAGCTCTACGGGTGTCGAAATAAAGTATAATGCTACTTTAAATATTGGAAAAGATATAGCGATCCAAATTAATCCTATATTCAATTACAACAAGACGATAAATACTACCGAAGGTGCGAATGAAGGTAACGAATTGCTGTATAATCCAAGGATCAATTGGCGACTGAACACAGTTTTGCAATATAAGCAATTAGCATTATCAGTTAATGAATCATACACAGGTAGAAGATACCAAACCTTAGATAATGTAGGTGTTCTCAAAGCTTATAGTTTGCTTAATGCAGAGCTTAATTATAGGTGGCGTCAAGATCAAAAGTATAGCACAGAGCTATATGTAGGTTCGCGAAATATAATCGATGAAAACTATGAACTAGTAAGGTTCTTTCCGCAGCCATTGCGGTCAATTTATATAGGAGTAAATTTTTCAATTCAATAATATAATACATAATATGAAATCATTTAAATTTTACCTGTTAGGTCTTTCTTTATTAAGCATCATGTTTGCTTCATGTGGCGACGATGAAATGACAACTACTGATCCAGGTCCAATGTCTGAGGAGCAGACATATGATAATGGTGTTTTGATTGTAAACGAAGGTCCATTTATGGGTGGTTCGGGTACATTGGATTATTATGATAGAGATAAAGATTCATTAATCAGAAATGTATATAGTTCAGTAAATGATGGACAAGTAATAGGGAGTATTCTACAGTCGGTAACCGTGATAGGGGAGAATGCATATTTAGTTGTGAATAACTCAGCTAAAATCGAAGTAGTAGATGCTGTGACCATGGAATACAAAAATACAATTACTGGATTGACTAATCCAAGGTACTTGGTGGCATTAAATAATAATGAAGCTGTGGTATCAGAGTGGGGCGCAAACAATGAAGAGGGACAATTGAAAAAGATCAATTTGTCAACTATGATTGTCACGGACTCAGTATCTGTCAGTGGTCCAGAACAAATGGTAGTGTCTGGTGATAAGATCTATGTCGCTAATTCTGGTGGATCTGGAGAATCAGACAAAGTAACAGTACATGGATTTGATCTTACGCAGCAATCAGAGATCATGGTAGGGAAGCGTACGATTGATATGGTACAAGATGTAGACGGATCTATTTGGGTGCTGAGCGGAGGTAGCTTTGTGACCAATGATGGCGCAAGCATTTGTCGAATAGTAAATGGTACATCTAACTTCTGTAAGGGGCTTTCTGGATTTCCTAGTGATTTGATAGTTGATGGCTCAGGCGATAATCTCTATTACGTTGAGAATGGTGAAGTAAAGAGATTGGAGGTGAATAATGAAGGCGAAGATTTTACATTAGATGCTAGCATATCAGGATTTGTATATGGTCTTGGATATGATGGCGAAGCGGATGAATTATACATCGGAACAACACCAGATTACTTTTCTGAAAGTACAACATTTGTGATATCGGCTAACGGCGATGCAAGAGAATTAACTACGGGTATATTGACAAATAGCTTCGTAGTAAGATAAAGACCACTATATGTGCGATTTGACCTTTAGTAACTCCTCGGAGTAGCTAGAGGTCTTTTTATGTAAGAGGTTTTCATTTTATTATTTGTAGTAGATATTCAGCTCTAGATTTCTACAACAAGTACGAAGGATGTGGGTTATAATGAGATACTTACAATGACCTAACGACTTTTGTTTTTAGCATCTAAAAATAAAGGATATTCACATATAGATAATACGTAATATGTTATATTTGCCGGCAATGAGCAATAAGGAGATAGCAAGGAAATTTAATTTGTTGGGAAAGGTCATGGAATTACATGATGAAAACCCCTTTAAGATAAGATCATATACATCTGCGTATGCATCATTACGTAAGGTATCTTCACCTCTAGTAGAAATGACTGAGGAGCAATTAGGTGAGATCAAAGGCGTAGGAAAAGCTATCGTTGGAAAGATCATTGAGCTTAGAGATACTGGAAATATGGCTACTCTACAGAGGTATGTCGATATTACACCAGCGGGTATATTAGAGATGTTACAAATCAGAGGCTTTGGTCCTAAAAAGGTCAAAGTGATGTGGAATCAGCTTAATATAACGACTCCAGGAGAATTGCTTTTGGCTTGCCAAGAGAATAGGTTAGTAGCCTTGAAGGGTTTTGGAATGAAAACTCAAAAAGCTCTACAAGAACAACTAGAGTTTTATTTCGCTTCTCATGGTCAGTCTCATTATGCTTATATCATAGATGAAGCGAATGAATTACTGGGATTATTACAAGATAGATTTGCTCAGGATCTAGTTGAGATTACAGGGGAGATAAGAAGAAGGATGCCAGTTGTATCTGCGATTGAGATATTGACTACGGCGAGTGAAGAGGAAATGGAGGCATTTATCATGGAGTTAACAGAAGACGCTCCGGAGGTACTTAGTTTCAAAGGGTTTGCAGTAGAGATCACACAAGTAGAGGAAGAATACTTCGGAATGGAGCAATTTGAAAAGTCTGCATCCAAAGAGTTTTTGGAAGCAGCAGATATCGAATATGAACCTTATGAAGAAGAGGAGTCTATATTCCTAGAGTGGGATATGGCGTATATAGATCCAGAGTATCGTGAATCAGCAATAGCCGTTGACCAAGCGAAATCAGGTACATTACCAGAGTTGATCACCAATGATGATATGCTAGGTGTGGTACATAATCACAGTACATATAGTGATGGTCTACATACGCTAAGAGAGATGTCTGATTATACAAGAGATAATGGATTTCAATATTTAGTGATGTCTGATCATAGTAAAGCGGCATTTTACGCAGATGGATTAAAAGAAGATCAAGTTATTGCGCAGTGGGCAGAGATAGATGAAATCAATGCGTCTTATGATGATGGCTTTAGAGTATATAAGGGAATAGAAGCAGATATACTTAACGATGGCTCTATGGACTATGGAGATGATTTTCTAAGTCAGTTTGAGGTAGTAGTGGCATCAGTCCACTCTCAGCTCAATATGGATATGGATAAAGCCAATCGAAGACTGATTAAGGCGATCGAGAATCCGCATACGCATATATTAGGTCATATGACAGGAAGGTTGTTATTAAGTAGGGCAGGGTATCCTGTTGATCACGAGTTGATCATTGATGCTTGCGCAGCTAATGGTATGATTATAGAGCTCAATGCCAATCCACAAAGATTAGATATGGATTGGACTTGGATACCTTCTGCATTGGAGAAAGGCGTAATGATATCCATCAATCCTGATGCGCACGTCAGAGAATCTATACATTATATGCAGTATGGAGTCAATGTAGCGAGGAAAGCAGGACTGACGAAAAATCAATGTCTCAATTCGAAATCTGCATCAGAGTTTGCCCTGTGGGTGGATTCATTGAAAGGCTAATTGAGTAAATAGGTGAATACATTGAATCATGTGTAAACGCGTGTTAACGAGCTGTTAAGCATATACTATACCTAGAAAGGGCATAGTTTATAGTATACTTTTGTATCAGTGATCAAGGCAAGAATTTGAAATTGCTAGAGTCATCAAAATGGAAATATTGCCTTTAGGCTATTTATAAAATTGAAAATTTGTTAATTAATTAAATCTATTTATACCATGAAGAATTTTAAATTATTCGCAATGTTATTTATGATGGTTGCTTTCGCATTTACATCTTGTAAAAACGAAGGAGCAGCTACCACTGATGACGCTAGAGAATCACTTGCAACTACTAGTACTACAGGAGCCGCTTCTGATGTTGCTAAAACAGTACCTACTAACGCTACACCAGCTGCACCAGTAGGACCACTTACATCATTAGAGTTTTCTGAAACTGTATTTGATTTTGGTGAGATTATGGAAGGTGAGAAAGTAGTACACAACTACACTTTCAAAAACACAGGAAAAGAGCCATTAATTATATCTAACGCTAAAGGTAGCTGCGGATGTACTGTTCCATCTTGGCCAAGAGAGCCTATCCCACCAGGGGAATCTGCTGACATCAAAGTACAGTTTGATTCTAAAGGTAAAGGTAAAGTAGGTGGTAACAACCAGTCTAAGAGAGTAACTCTTACTGCTAACACTGACCCAGCTCAGACTTTCCTTACTATCAAAGGTAAAGTAAACAAAGAAGAAGCTCCAGCTCAATAAGCTATAGCCGCTAACAGTTCTGATGAATAGTCAGAATGAAGATAAAGAAGTCCATTCCATTCATTTGGGATGGACTTTTTTTGTTTTGAGCTAAGGAACAATCCTCAGCGATAATCTCTGTGAGAGTTTATCGTGAAGCATGATTAGGCTTAAGATCGGATTAGACTAAGCAGTAGTAATGAGCTAGAATGTGAAACCCTGACAGGGAAGCACCTTCGTGACCAAACCAATTCAAAACAATTGAATAGTTGATGAAATACTGTTTTCATTTACTATTTGAGTATAACTATGCCAGCTGTGATCTAAGTAATATTGAGCAACATGATGAACCTTGTCAGGTATCACACTTCAAAGGGAAGGCATCTTCCACAGAAAATCACAGGACCAACATTATAGATAATTACTATAACTTTCTTACCTATGCATTGTTATAATTAGCCTATGAAAGACTATCTCAGTTTAGTTAAGTTTTCGCACACGATTTTCGCATTGCCTTTTGCGCTAGTTGGATATTTTTTGGCGATCAATCTGCCAGGATATGAATTTCAATGGAAGACATTCATATTGGTATTGCTATGTATGGTATTCGCTCGAAACTCAGCAATGGCATTTAATAGATACTTGGATCGTGATATAGATGGCAAAAATCCGCGTACAGCTGTCAGAGAGATTCCAGCAGGGATATTGAGCGCTGAGAAAGTATTAACCTTTGTAGTTGTCAATGTTGTAGCGTTTATCGTAACTACTTATTTTATTAACTCTATTTGCTTTTATCTCAGCCCAGTAGCGATTGCCGTGGTTTTGTTTTATAGTTATACCAAACGATTTACATTCTTATGTCATGTGGTATTAGGCCTTGGCCTTTCGCTGGCACCCATAGGCGCGTATCTTGCGGTCACAGGTACTTTTAGTTGGATACCTATCCTATATGGTATGACGGTAATGTTTTGGGTGGCTGGATTTGATATTATCTATGCGATGCAGGATGTAGAGTTCGATCTTTCATTAGGACTTAATTCTACACCAGTGAAGTTAGGTACGAAAGGAGCGATGATATTATCCTACATATTTCACATTATTGCGGCTGGACTTATGGTATTAGCGGCATTTTTAGTGACATTAAATTACTTAGACGCGGGTTGGTTGATCTGGACTGGCACAGGCATATTTATAGCTTTACTTATCTACCAACATAGTATAGTAAGTGTCAATGATCTAAGTAGGGTGAACCTCGCATTCTTTACGACTAATGGCATCGCTAGTGTTGTATTCGGAAGTCTATTAATCATCGACTTACTTTTTTAAATAATTCTCATTCCTCTTATTGCGAAAGCATGTGGTTCTAAGCGTGCAATATGTTAGTACCGTTTAATACTCCGCGTTTTATATTGTAAGTGCAAAGTGATTCAAATAAATTACAAACGATACTGCCAATAATGCCCAGAAAGAATATTCGTCTATTCATTTCGTGATACTAAGCATTAACATTTTTATCTAATGCCCACCATCGTCAGAAGCATTCATAAGATCTTTTCCTAGGAGCCTAGTCGCTAAGGAGCCTATAGATAGTCCCTGAACGATGATAGAGAATACCACAACCACATAAGTAACCGTCAAGAAAAGCTCACGATTCATCTCTTCTGGTAAACTCAAAGCTAGAGCAATAGAGATACCACCTCTTAGCCCACCCCAAGTCATCAGCGTAGTAGTATTAGGTAAGAAATCTAGCTTCTTAGCAAACAGCTTTACAGGAATGATGAGGCTCAAGAATCTTGATAAAAGCACTAGTACTATAGATATCAGTCCTGCAGTAACAAATCCCATTTCAAAGTTGATGATCAATAATTCTAGACCGATCAATACAAATAGTAATGCATTGAGAAGCATGTCTACTAACTCCCAAAACTTATCTACAAATTCTTCTGTCATCTGAGACATAGAAGTGTCTCTGACGGTATCATTACCTACGATGAGTCCTGCTACCACGATAGCAAGAGGTGCAGATAGATGCAAGTAGTGAGCAAATACATATCCTCCCATTACACAGGCTAGAGTGATCAGTACTTCTATCTCATAATCATCTATAGATTTTAAGAGCTTGAAGGTCAACCAACCTAACGCTCCTCCAAAGATGATTCCTCCAATTACTTCTTGTCCAAATAGGGTAGCGACACTACTGATAGAACTGCCACCAGGAACTCCATCTCCACCAGTGGCAATACTCAGTATAGTAAGGAAAACAACTACACCTACACCATCATTGAAAAGAGATTCGCCAACGATTTTGGTCTCTAGTATCTTAGGAACGCCGGCTTTCTTCATGATACCCAATACAGCAATCGGATCTGTAGGAGATATTAATGCTCCAAAGAGGAGACAGTGAATAAATTGGACCTCATAACCAATCGCATTGAAAACATAGAATGTAAATCCACCAACTAAAAAAGTAGATGTAAGTACGCCTACTGTGGCGAAGACTATCACTGGCCATCGCTGTACTCTTAGCTGATCAAAGTTAGTATGCATGGCTCCAGCAAATAGTAGAAATCCAAGCATGACATCCAAGAGTACAGTCTTAAAGTCTATCTCACTAATCAACCTCTCCGCAAAATGAAGTAGTGAATCATTGACAAAGCTCGTCAAGAATAAACCTAAGGTGAATAAGATGGCGATAACCATCAGACCAATAGTATTAGGAAGCTTTAGAAAGCGGATGTTGATATATCCAAAAATGGCAGATAGTACAATAAGAATAGAGGCAATTACAAATAAGTCCATGTGTTAGCTAAGTTTATATAAATCGAAGATAGCTTTATCGATTAGATTATTACACATTTTGTATATATTAGGTGAGCATAATGAACATAGCCATAGTATGAAGAAACTGAAATTATACATTGCCACTAGTCTTAATGGATACATAGCTAAATCAAATCATAGCGTCGAATGGTTGGATAAGATACCAGTACCAGAAGGCGAAGATTATGGTTATGTTGATTTTTACAATTCGTGTGGAGTCACTTTGATGGGTAATAATACGTATAAGTTTATCCTTAATTCAGGTCACGAATTTCCATATACTACTACAGATAATTATGTCATTACTAGAGATAAAAATCTAGAGAGTAATGCTGATGTTACATTCATCAGAGAAAATCATGTAGAGTTTGTAAAGAATCTCAAAAGTGAAGATGGGAAAAATATTTGGCTTATTGGTGGTGGTCAACTCAATACAATGTGTTTAGTCCATAAATTAATCGATGAAATATGGATTCATATCATGCCTATCATTCTAGAGGATGGTATTAAATTGACAGAGGCATTATGCAAAGATGTACTGCTTGATTTGATTAGTTCTAAGGCCTATAGTTCTGGTGTCGTAGAGGTCAAATACAAAGTAAGATCTTCATAAGGACAATTAAGGATCGATGGTCGGAATACACTAAAGGGCATGGAGTATGTCTATTGTGGCTCTTAACTCAACTATTTGCCTTACCTTGGTCCTAGATACAAATCTCGTCGGTTTCTACTCAAACCTTAATGGTAAAAGCTTGCAAGTTGGAAGATGGTTTTCATCTCTATCCACGAAAGCTTAAATTATGAATAACGACCATTTTGAAATACAATCGAAAACACCCTTTGCTGAAAGTATCATTTGGCAACTCAATAGAGATTTTTACCAAGAGCAAGGCATCAAGGCATGGAGTGAAGGTATCGTTCCGCATCAGATGACAAGTAACTCGCAAGTAGGGAAGACCTATGCTGAGTTGATATTTGCGTTACTTAAAGATCTAGCAGACAAAGGAAATCTGGAAATAGTATATCTCGTAGAGTTGGGGGCGGGTCATGGAAGGTTGGCCTTTCATATCCTCAAGCACCTAGATAAGTTGGTAGCAGGGACAAATAGAGTGATGCCTCAATATTGTTACGTACTCAGTGATATAGTAGAAGATAATTTATCTTTTTTTATGGATCATCCACAATTGCAATATTATCTTGAAAAAGGTGAATTGGATATTGCTTATTTTGATGCTATCGGTAGTAAAGAATTGCACTTGCGCTATGCCCAAAAAACAATACATGCAATGGAGCTTAAGACTCCGATCGTAGCGATAGCGAATTACTTTTTTGACTCCATACCTAATGATCTATACTATATCAAAGATAGATCAGTATCATCTTGTGCTTTGTCTATCACATCCAAGGTGGATCCGGCTGAGACCGAGATGAGCAGAGTATTTAAGGAGATGAAGATGACATATCATATGGAACCGGTGGAAGCTTCTCCATATGCTGATCCTATGCTCAATGAAATACTAGAAGAATACAAAGATCTCGTATCTGATACCTATATATTTTATCCAGAGAAGTCATTTCATTGTCTAGATAACATCAGGAATTTTTCTATGGAAGGATTAGTGCTGCTGACGATGGATAAGGGCTTTCATGAAGCACATACTTTGAATGGTAAAAAAGAGCCAGATATCATATCGCATGGAAGCTTTTCATTATGGGTAAACTATCATGCGCTGGATAGCTATTGTAAGAAGAAGGGTGGAACGACTTTGTTTCCTAAATTCTCTAATTTTCATTTGGAGTTGGCCTGTCTAATGTTTTTGCCAGACGGCGAATCATATACCGAAACCCAGACAGCATATGAAAAGGTAGTCGATGATTACGGTCCTGATGATTTCAACAGTATCAAAAAGCTGGCTTACTTTAATGTAGCTCAATTAACGCTAAAGGAATTGATTGCGATATTTCGATTGAGTGCATATGACTCCAATATCTTCAGTAAGTTTTTTCCGAAGGTGAAGCATCTGTCCAAGACAATTACCTATGAAGAGCGAGAGCGATTGATACAGACAATAGATCGCGTTTGGGAAATGTATTTCCATATCAACGAGCCATTTGATCTCGCCTACGAGACGGGTGGAGTACTATACGATCTTGGCGACTATACGAAAGCTTTAGCCAAGTTTCAGCAGTCCTTAGGTCTATACGGAGATAAAGCGGATGTGTATTACAACGTAGCACTATGCTATTACCAACTCAGACAAGACAAACAATTTTATACTGCGGTTGAAAAAGGAAAAGGATTGTTTCCTGACTCAGAGTTATTTGTGAAGTTGATGGGGCTGGATATGGGATAGAGGGGAGTGTTTGTTAATTCAAGTCAAAAATATTATCCTAATGCTAACTTTGCGCTTTCTTTCCAGAGGAAATTTGGTACTGGCACTTCTAATTTCCAGTTAATACTCATAGGTTGTGAACCTGTATGTGATATGTAATGCACTCGTCCGAGGAATACAAAACCAAATGTATTGCCATATTCATCTTTGTTTCTTTCTCTGACAAAAAGAAGAACAGTTTTATTTAACTGTATTTGATTTATATACGCTTGACCTTTGGCCGAAGTTGGTTTAGTAGAATTTTGCGATTGCCAATGAAAAATTTGTTCAGAGATTGCATAGTCTTCATAAAGGGTAGTAGGAGAGTAGTTTTCTTCTGATTTCTCTAAGGTCACAAATAGTAATTCTGTATTTTTAGACTTAATAATTAAAGAGCCCTCTCTCGATGTGCTTTTTTTATTCAAGGTAGATTCTCCAGAAGCTGCAAGAATTTGACTCCTAGTGTATCTACCGTGAATCTTCAATGGAAAAGAGTAAGAGAGCTGTATTGGTTTTTCAATGTAATTTATTCTAGATCTAAGAATTTGAGCTACTTGATTCATCTCATTTACCAGGTGGTGACTATTACTGAATAAATTGAAACTTTCATTTAGATTTTTGAATTTTCCTGAATCTTGCCATATATCATAATATAACATCATAGCCATCAGTCTCTTTTCTCCTGATAGAGTTTTCCAATTGATTTTAAAATTTGATGATGTCAATTCAATAATAAATGTGAAATACGAATAGGAAGAGCAGGAAAGCCATTTTTTCTCTATCGCACTTTTGATTCTGCTATTAACTGATTCATTTTTATAGTCTATTTTTCCAGCGTCGTAGAGTAGTTTAGTCCAACCTCCTCTTTTATAGATGAGTTGAATGGGAATTTGATATAGATCAATGAAATTTGAGATAGTCAACGCTCTATCTGTATGAGAGCTGAAATTTATTATACGCTGGACTAAAGATTTTGTATTGTAGTTACTTGCTGCTTTAATATTTCTCAGGATTCTTTGCTTGGCTATTCGTTCTAATACTATCGAACATCCCAAAGGTAATTTAGGGAAGTTGTTTTCAACTTCTTTAATTATAGATGTATTTGTTCTGCCAACTAGTGCTCGAAACTTAGTCTGATAATCATATTCTGGTCTAGAGTTTCCTACAAAGTCAAGTACAGAAAGACAATCTTTATCTTTAGCTAACCTTAATCCTCTTCCTAATTGTTGTAAGAAAACCGTTAGACTTTCTGTGGGTCTTAAAAATAATACAGTATCAATCTCAGGAATATCAATACCTTCATTAAATATGTCGACAACAAATAGGTAGTTGATTTGACCACTTGTCAGAAGTTGGCGTTTTAATTTTCGATCTGCTCTATTTGTGTTATTACTAGTTAGGTAATCTGCTTTGAGACCTGCAAGCGTAAATTTTTCAGCCATGTATTGAGCATGATCTTGAGTTACACAGAAACCTAGTGCTTTTACTTTGTTTTTGTCATTAATGTACTTATCAATGTTTTGTATAATACTTCCTACTCTTTGATCATTAGAGGTATATAATTTTGACAGCTCACTAGGTACATATTTTCCATTTTTCCACTGAACTTGTGTTAGATCTACATTGTCAGTGATTGCAAAGTAATGAAATGGTGATAATATCCCTTTGTTTAATGCTTCGGGTAATCGGATTTCAGCTGTTATTTTATCGTTAAAATCAGATAGAATATTAGCGCCGTCATTTCTTTCAGGTGTTGCGGTTAAACCTAAAAGAATTTTTGGATTAAATTTTTGTAATAATGGTCGGTAGCTATTAGCAGATATATGATGAACTTCATCTATAACAATATAGTCGAAGTAATCTGACTCAAAGATTAAATCCTTAAGTCTATTGTTGATTGTTTGTATGGATGCAAAGAGATAGTCATGTTGTGATGGTTCCATTCCATCAACCCATAAGTCTCCAAAATTATTGTCACGTAGGATACCTCGAAACTTACTAAGTGATTGTTCAAGTATTTCTTTTCTGTGTGCAATGAACAATAGTCTTGATTTTTTATTTTTCGCTCTAAATCTCTTATAGTCAAAAGCTGAAATAACTGTTTTTCCAGTACCGGTTGCGGCAACAATTAAATTTTTGAAATTAGCGCGTAGTGTTCTTTCGGAAATAATTGTATCTAATATTTCTTGCTGGTATTTGTAGGGTTTAATGTTGAAGAAACTTGCAATTTCAACTGTGTTATATTTTTTTTCTTTATTAAGTGCAGCAGATAGTTTTTGATCGTCTAAGCCTCTTTTAAATATTTCAAAGTCACTATTAAGCCAATATGAGTCAAAAGTGTTTTTAAATTTTTTAATCAAATGGGATACTTCCTGAGTTGTTATTTTTATGTTCCATTCAAGGCCATTCGTCAATGCAGATCGAGAAATGTTGGAAGAGCCAATGTAGCCAGTGTCAAATCCAGTATCTCGTAGAAATAGGTAGGCTTTAGCATGTAACCTTTCGTTGGTTGTGTTATAGGATATTTTGATCTCTGAATTTTTTAAACTAGATAAGAACTGTATGGCTTTTAGATCAGTAGCTCCCATATAAGAGGTTGTAATAACTTTGAGTTTACCTCCTCTATTTGTAAAATCTTCAAGTTCTTTTTGAAAAATTCTAATTCCAGAAAACCTGATGAATGAAACTAATATGTATATCTCATTGCAAGAGGCAATTTCTTTCCTCATTTCACTGTCCAGTGAAATACCAAGATTGTTTCCTGTAAATAATTCGCTTTGTGATAATCTAGAATATGGCATTATTGCCTTAATTCGATTAGCTATATCTGGTAACTTTTCATCAAGTTTATTATAAACAGCAAGTAAAATTTTACCTTGAGTTTCTATTAAATCGTTCTCAATTGATGTTATTTCAATTTCCGCAGCAATCAATTTAATGATTTTATTTGCCAAACGAATTTGCTGTGTGATTTTCTCCTTGCCAGTTTGAAGATCTAACGCCAATCGAAGTACTTTCATTACGTGATTAGATAGTACTCGAGATGCCTCTTCCGATTCTAAAGGTTGATCTAGTATGAAATAACGTGCATGATCTAAGGATGTCATTTTGTTATGAATCACCTTACTAATTAATTGCTCATACAATCCTAGTTCCATAGTGCTGATTCTAATTTCGTTCTTATTTGATGTCTTTGTTTTATTATTATAAGTCCCCTCCCAAACTCTCCACTAACTTCGCCACAGCCCTTGATCTATGACTCATACTTCTCTTTACTTCATCACCAAGGTCAGCAAATGAGTCTTCATAACCTTCTGGGATGAAGATAGGATCATAACCAAAGCCATCATTGCCAGATTGTTCGAGAGCGATCTTACCTCTTACTATGCCTTGGTGCTGCGTCTCTACACCTTGATAGATGTGAGATATGATTGTACGAAACTGCCCAGATCTATCTTCTTTGTCAGATAGCTCAGATAGGACTTTATTCATGTTTTGTTGAGCATCTCTCTCTGGTCCACCGTATCTAGCGGTGATGACTCCAGGCGCACCGTCTAGAGCATCTATTTCTAATCCAGTATCTTCTGATATGATATGGTAGTCAGGATATCGCTCTGCTAAAAATTTTGATTTTATAGTAGCATTCTCTTCTAAGGTGTCTCCAGTTTCTGGAATATCGTAATCGATACCTAGATCTTTGAGAGATATGATCTCATAGGGTAGGTGAGCAAGGACTTTTCGTACTTCTATGAGTTTATTGACGTTACCTGTGGCAAATAAGATACGATTGTTTCCTTGCGAATTCGATAGTTGAGATTCTGTATTAAGGTGGTTCGTTGGGTGATTAGGGGTATCTGAGTTCATTTCACTATTTGGTTAACGTCATTCAATGGTTTAATTTGACGATAAGTCCTTTTACTTTATCCCTTATCGCTTAACCTCTTCCTTCTATTTACAACCCTTGTATCGTTTTCCACAAGGCTATCTTCTTTTGTTTGTCGGCATTGAGATCGCCTACGCTATGCGAAAACACTAAGTTGAGCTGTTCCATCTCTATTAAGCGATAGGCGGCCGCGGCAATCTGTAGGCCAATGTCTTTGGGTGATAGTCCAAAACTAATGACTTTCTTAATATCATGCTTATGGATGTAAGTATTGATAGATACTGATTGTCCTTCATCTAGGAGTAACATGGTGCTATCTTCTAGGTTGTATTTGATAGCATTGAGTATATCACTTAATGTCTTCCTGTTTTCAGGTGTCAAATCAGCTGTTTTAGCTACGATTAGCAATTCATTTTTCGATGTACCTGTAACTTTGATAGTAGAGTTAGATCCATTATTTTCTGATTCTATGCGATATATCGAGGTCTTTAGCATTGCTTTTATTCTGTGTTTGGTAGGTATTTGAAATAAAATATTAATATATAGTAAATATGTCAATTGTTGCCAAATTTACTTGTATAATTATTAAATTTGCAGAATATTATACGATATCAAAAGTTGATGTTTGTATTTGATAACAAATATCGATTTTTACACTCAGTTATAGTGTAATGATATACAGTTTTTGAAATATTCCGTAACCTCCAAAATTTCTTAAGCATGAGCCAAGCAATTAAAATTACTAAAGTAGCGCATTCTAATGTTGACTCTTTAGACTTTGATAATATCCCTTTCGGAAAAATATTTACTGATCATATGTATGAGGCCCATTATGAAGATGGGAAATGGGGATCGTTCGCCATTAAGCCTCTTGAGAATCTATCGGTACATCCGGGTAACTTAGCTTGGCATTATGGTCAGTCTATCTTCGAAGGTATGAAGGCGACTAAAGGAAAGGATGGTGCGCCATTATTATTTAGACCAGAAGAACATATATATAGGCTCAATGCTTCTGCTGCACGTATGTGTATGCCAGAGTTTCCTGAGGCTGCATTTTTAGATGCTATTCATACTATCGTAAAGATGGAGGAAGCGTGGATTCCACCTTCAGAAGGATCAGCGTTGTATATCAGACCATTGATGTTTGCTACAGACGAAGCGATCGGAGTAAGGCCATCAGAAAAGTATACTTTGCTGATTATGTGTCTACCAGTAGGACCTTATTATCCTAAGCCAGTAAGCCTTTTAGCAGATACGAAATACATAAGAGCCGCAATGGGTGGAGTAGGAGAGGCTAAGACAGCAGGTAACTATGCAGCATCTCTATATCCAGCGAAGTTAGCTAAGGAGGAAGGTTATGATCAGATCATGTGGTTAGATGCCAAAGAGCATAAGTATGTACAGGAAGTAGGTACTATGAATATCTTCTTTGTGATAGATGGCAAAGTAGTGACACCGATTACTGAAGGGACGATACTTAAAGGTATCACACGTAAGACGATCATCCAACTCTTAGAAGAAAAGGGATATGATGTAGAGCAGCGTAGAATCAATATAGATGAAATAGTAGAGGCATACAAAGCAGGAACGCTATCAGAAGTCTTTGGTACGGGTACTGCGGCAGTAATCGCCAATGTCAATAAGCTTAAGTACAAAGACACTGTAATGGACTTCGATCAAGATAAAGCTACGGTATCTGCTTATGCTAAATCTACAATTAATGGATTAAGAAATCAGACGGTAGAAGATACTCATAACTGGGTAGTAGAAGCTGGAACTTACACTGCATAAGAGTCTTAGTCCTCGTAGGATAAAATAATTTAGGTAAATAAAGATGCTACAGATCATACATATTTACCCAAAAGACAATATATACGGCGTTAAAGGTTACCTTTGCGCCCAATTACAGACTTGTACAAGGCTTTTTGCCTATTTAACGATAGCTTAAAAGTCAAACGTCAGGTTAGAAAAGAGAAAAAAAGGTCACTTTTTACATCGTAGTAATAAGTGACCTTAATCATTTTTAATGAGTGACCATTATATAAGTACTGAGTCATAAACATCGTGCAGAAACTGCACAACTATAATAGAGTAAATAACGCATATGCAAGCCATTAGAAACATTGCCATCATTGCCCACGTCGATCACGGTAAGACGACATTAGTAGATAAGATTATCGAAGCAGCTAATCTTATAGACGAAAGAAAAGAAACTGGTGACCTTATCCTAGATAATAATGATCTAGAGAGAGAAAGAGGAATCACTATCTTATCTAAGAACGTATCAGTAATGTACGAAGGTGTAAAGATTAATATTATCGATACTCCTGGTCACTCCGATTTTGGTGGTGAAGTAGAGCGTGTACTAAAGATGGCTGATGGTGTATTACTATTAGTAGATGCATTTGAGGGTGCGATGCCACAAACTAGATTTGTATTAGGTAAGGCTATTGAGTTAGGACTAAAGCCTATCGTAGTAGTAAACAAAGTAGATAAAGAAAACTGTACACCAGAAGAAGTACAAGGTGATGTATTTGACCTTATGTTCAACTTGGATGCTACAGAAGATCAGCTTGATTTTACGACGATCTTCGGATCTTCTAAGTTTGGATGGATGAGTTACGATTGGAAACAACGTACTACTAATATCTTCCCATTATTAAATGCGGTACTTAAAGATATACCAGCTTCAGAATATCACCCAGGACCTCTACAGATGCAAGTAACATCTTTAGATTATAGCCAGTTCCAAGGTAGAATAGCGATCGGTCGTATCTACAGAGGAGATATCAACGAAGGACAGTTCGTTAACCTTTGTAAGGCTGACGGTACAATGAAAAAAGTGCAAGTAAAAGAGCTTTTCGTATTTACTGGATTAGGTAAAGAGAAAGTGAAAACTGCAAGATGTGGAGATATCTGTGCAGTAGTAGGAATTCAAGATTTTGAGATTGGTGATAGCATCGTAGATACAGAAGTATCTGAGCCACTAGAGCGTATCTCCATCGATGAGCCTACTATGAGTATGCTATTCACGATTAACAACTCACCTTTCTTCGGTAAAGAAGGAAAATTCGTGACCTCACGTCACCTTAGAGATAGACTATACAAAGAGCTAGAGAAAAACCTAGCCATGAAGGTAGAAGATACTGATACGGAGGATAAGTTCAACGTATACGGTAGAGGTATCCTTCACTTATCTGTATTGATCGAGACAATGCGTAGAGAAGGTTATGAGCTACAAGTGGGTAAGCCACAAGTAATCATCAAAGAGATTGATGGTGTAAAGCACGAGCCTATCGAGTCATTAGTAATCGACGTTGCCAACGAATATTCAGGTAAAGCGATTGAATTAGTAACACAGAAGAAAGGAATGTTAAGTGTGATGGAGACAAAAGGTGATCTTCAGCATTTAGAATTTGAGATTCCATCTAGAGGTCTGATCGGACTTAGAAATAATATGCTTACTGCAACTGCAGGTACAGCAGTAATGAATCACAGATTCGTAAGATTTGAGCCGTACAAAGGTGAGATGCCAGCAAGAAACAAAGGTGCATTCGTATCTATGGAGCAAGGTCAAGTATTAGCATTCTCGCTTAACAGATTGCAAGATAGAGGTAAGTTTTTCGTAGAAGCTGGAGATCAGATCTATAAAGGTCAGGTAATCGGTGAAAACAGTAGAGAGAACGATCTAGATGTGAACGTAATCAAAGGTAAGCAACTGACTAACATGCGTAAGTCTGGTAGTGATGCTGCGGTTAACATTGCACCAAAGATTCAATTTTCATTAGAAGAGGCAATGGAGTATATCAGAGAAGATGAATTACTAGAGGTAACTCCAGAAAGCATCAGAATGAGAAAGATCGGAAAGAAGAAATAAGATTCTGAAATGAATTGACTTGAATATAAGTTGATACATTACTTTCGAAATAATATAATAAGGGGTAGAGTCGTCAGACTTTATCCCTTTTTTGATGTATCGATTGTCAGGATTTTAATATTGAGGATTGATCGGTAACGTAATTCATGGATCAAGACGGAAGTATTGTGGGAAAGAGTTGGTTGTTGCTGCTTGAATGTAAGGCAGAACCCATGGCAGGTACACCTAATTGCAATAATTAATAGTTGACACTCAAAGCCTCATAATTCCAAATGGCACATAGAAGCAAAATAGATGTTAATTAATTTTTTGGATATATAACCCCACAAGATTATGGTCTTGATCCCAATTCATTTCACATTATCACAGATAAGCCAAAGACTCATTCTCTTATTGAAAACAGATTCCTTAAATTTACGGAGGAATGAATCGTATTATTCTATAATCATTAATCTTTTACGCATTGAAAGTCTGTATAGCCGAAAAACCATCTGTAGCCAAAGAGATCGCCAATGTATTAGGCGCTAAATCTCGGAAGGATGGTTACTATGAAGGCAATGGCTATCAAGTGACTTGGACATTTGGTCATTTCTGTGAGCTCAATGCACCACACGATTATAATGAACGTTGGAAACGCTGGGACTTGGATACTTTGCCGATGCTACCAGAAAGATTTGAGACCAGAGTGAAAAATGATGCTGGGGTCAAGAAGCAATTCAAAATAGTAAAATCACTTTTCTCCAAGGCGGAAATCGTAATCAACTGTGGTGATGCCGGCCAAGAAGGTGAGCTGATACAGCGGTGGGTGATCAAGCAAGCCAATTACAAAGGACCGGTAGATCGTTTGTGGATATCATCCCTGACTACTGAGGCTATCAAGGGAGGATTTCAAAACATAAGACCATCATCAGAATTTGATAATCTGTACTATGCAGGTAGCTCTAGAGCGATAGGTGATTGGTTGCTCGGTATGAATGCCACAAGACTATATACGTTGAAGTATGGTGGCTATAAGCAAGTGCTGTCCATAGGTCGTGTGCAGACACCCACATTGGCCATGTTAGTAGATCGATTCCATGAGATAGAAAATTTTGTGCCGCAGCCTTATTGGGAATTAGGCACTATATATCGAGAGACACAATTCAATCATACCGAAGGAAAATTCTTTAAAAAAGAGGATGGGGAAAAATTGCTCAATCAAGTAAAGGGCAAAGATTTACACATCACCAAAGTAGAGAAGAAAGACGGAAAAGAATATGCGCCTAAGTTATTTGATCTGACAGGCCTACAGGTATATTGCAACAATAAATTTAGCTATACCGCTGAGACTACGCTTAAGATCGTTCAGAAGTTGTACGAGATGAAAGTGGTTTCTTATCCGAGGGTGGATACAGTATTTCTCCCTAACGATATGTATCCAAAAGTACCTGGAATTCTCAAAGGGTTAAAAAACTATGCACAATTTACAGAGTCGCTATTAGGAAAGAAGATTAGAAAATCTACTAAGGTATTTAACGATAAGAAAGTTACAGATCACCATGCTATCATTCCTACCGGAGAGCAGAAGTCGTTGAGCTTGGATCAGTCCAAAGTGTATGATGCGATAGTGAGGAGATTCATAGCAGTATTCTATCCTGACTGTAAGGTAGCCAAAACACAAGTAGATGCAGAAGTAGCCGAAGTGAAATTTGTAGCTAAGGGAAAGGAAATTATTGATGAAGGATGGAGGGTGTTATTTCCAAAGAAAAAGAAATCTGTCCTCGAAGAAAATGATGAAAAGAAAGGCGACGAAGAAAACTTACTTCCATCGTTTGTAGTTGGTGAGAGCGGACCGCATCAGCCTAACTTTGTCGAGAAAGTTACGAAGCCACCAAAGAACTATACCGAAGCATCACTACTGAGAGCGATGGAGACTGCAGGTAAGCAAGTAGACGATGACGAACTCCGCGAACTTATGAAAGCGAATGGTATCGGTCGACCTTCGACAAGAGCTAATATAATAGAGACGCTCTTTCGAAGAAAATATGCGCAACGTAGAAAGAAGCAAGTGATTCCAACCGAGGTAGGCATACAGCTGATCGGTACGATTCAAAATCAGTTGCTAAAATCTGCAGAGCTTACAGGTCAGTGGGAAAAGCAACTTAAGGATATCGAAAATGGCGAGTATAGTGCTGGTAAATTTATCCATGAGATGAAGAAGATGGTAGAAGATCTAGTGACTGAAGTGAGGATGGAAAAAGTGACGACTAAGTTTAGTGCTCAGGCACCAAAAAGTGCCAAAAGCGGTGTCCAAAAAGGTAACTCATGGGGCAAGAAAAAAACAGGTGACTCCAAAGCAAAAGCACCGAAAAAAACGATCGGAGAAATTACATGTCCTAAGTGTAATCAAGGACAAATCCTCAAAGGGAAATCTAGTTATGGATGTACCCGATGGAAGTCAGGTTGTGATATGAGAGTGCCATTCAAATATCTAGATAAAAAGTTGACAGATAACCAAGTCAAAAGATTGATAGAAAAGAAAGCTACTACCAAACTAAAAGGCTTTATG